>NZ_JBNDHT010000113.1:0-23699 GCF_056755115.1 Rhizobium sp. SVR5-2C
CCCCCCCCCCCCCCCCCCCCCCCCCCCCCCCCCCCCCCCCCCCCCAACCACAACCCCCCCCCCCCCATATTACTACGCGTCTCGTGGGCTCGGGGGGACGGGTTCGGGGCGAGGCGCCTCCGCCAGTTCCTTCACCTTTCCTTCTAGCTCCGACACCTTTCCTTTGAGCGAGTTCAGTTCAGCGCGCAGCGCCTGGATTTCCGCGTCCTGTTGAGCAAGCTGTTGATTTGCCCGATCGATCCTTCCTGCATTCGGATCAACCTCTGTGTTTCGAAGGAGGTCTCCAACCAACGCGAAAACGGCCGCCGCAAGAATGATGCTCATTCCGATGACGACAGCTGCAATCGGATTTAGTGGCCTCACGGCGCTGCAGCTCCGTCAATCCGAACCACCACCACCGAGACATTGTCCGGAGCGCCGTGATCGAGGGCGGCGGCTACCAGTCGCTGGCAGGCGGCGTCGGGGTTCGGCGCGTTCAAGTGAGCGACGATCTCTGCCTCGGCAACACAGTCGGTCAATCCGTCCGAGCAAAGGAGCAGGGAGTCCCCCGGCTCCAGCGCCACCTCGACGGAGTCCACATCCAGCCAATCGGCGGCGCCGATCGCCCGGGTAACAACATGCGCCTGCGGGTGCTGCCAGACAGCGGCGGGCGTCAGGCGCCCGTCATCGACAAGTTCCTGCACGACCGAGTGATCGCGCGTTAGTTGCAGCAGTTCTCCTCCACGCAAACGATAGGCCCGGCTATCTCCCACCCATGCGATCGTCGTTGCTCCACCGTCAATGAGTGCGGCCACCGCTGTCGCGCCCATCTGCGCGACATTGGCCGACGCTGCCCAACGGCGGATGGCGGAATTGGCCGACTGCAGCGCGGCGACGAGATGAGCGCCGGAAATGGGAGCGTGCGGAAGAAGGGCGAGCTGCTCGATCACCAGGTCTGCCGCGACATCGCCGTGGCCGTAGCCGCCCATCCCGTCAGCGACCGCCCAAAGTGCGCCTGAAGGATCGGTGAGAATTGCGTCTTCGTTGTTTGTTCGCACATGCCCGGTATGGCTTAGTCCCGCTCCTTGCGGCCTACCCGGCCCGTCAGGCACGCGCGTCGAAGGATTGTCCCGAGAGTCCGGGGTCATGATCAGACGAACCCCATTAAATCGATCCGCCGTGAGAGCCCCGCTACCGGATCGGTTGCACCCATAGTCATCCTATAGTATTTTTCATAGAAGGCGAAAACCTTTTTGCCAAAGGAGCCTAAGATGAAGCGCCCGCTGACTAGAAAGCTGACGGTGTTTCTCGCTCTATTCTTGGTGACACAAAGTGACTTGGGTGCACAGGAACTGAACGATTCCGCGCTTAAGGAACGCTTCCAGCGACAGATCGACTTGTTCAAGGCGGCACGGCTCGGAGCCACGCGCGGCCTGGTTCTGACCAACTCCAACGCCGCACCTAAGGCCGAGGCCGTCCCGGTGACGATTGCCACGCCCGAAAGCGGCGCAACCAAAACCGCTCCGGCTCCCCCTCCTCCTGCTGCCATTGCGTCCCAGGGGATCCAAGCTGCTCCAGCGACCACCCCAGCGGCTCCCAATGCAGCTCAGCCCTCAACTCCGGAACCGGCGGCGACATCGCCGGCAACGGCCGTATCCGCAGCAGCGGCGACGACCAATCCGCAAACATACTGGAAGCTACCGCCTGACGACCAGATCAACGTCCGGGTGAATTTTGCCTTCGATTCAGCGGCCATCGCGTCGGAACAAAAGCCGGCGTTGCGGCAGCTTTGCGACGTCGTAAAGGAAATGGACATCAAGCTTGTGCGTATCATCGGTCACACAGATTCTGTCGGCGGCGCAAGCTACAACCAGCACCTGTCGATTCTGCGTGCGAAGGAAGTTGCACGCTTCTTCACGGATGATTGCCACATCGCTCGTGAACGGCTCGAAGCGGTCGGCGTCGGCGAGCAGTTTCTTCTCAACCAGGAAAACCCCAAGGCCGACGAGAACAGGCGCGTGGAATTCCAGGCAGTGAGCTAACGGCACCCAGACGTCACCAACAAGTGACTCGCTGCTTATTCGAACGCGTAGGTGAAGCCTTCCGCCGAAGCCCCGACGGTCGCCTTGGTGAGGCGTTTGCCTTCAAGGGACCAGTTCAGAACGCCCTTGCTCAGCGTTGGCAGCAGCGTATTGGTCAGGATCGCGTCGATCATGCGACCACCCGATTCAACCTCGGTGCACCGAGCCTTGATCAATTCCAGAACCCCGTCCCCGATGACCAGCTCGGCGTCATGGCTGGCGCTCAGCCGGCGCGCGATCTTCGCGAAATGATGTTGTGTGATCGCCTCGATCATCGAATCCGAGAGCGGATAGTAGGGAACGACAATCACCCGTCCGAGGAAGGCTGGCGGGAACACCTTCAGCAATGGCGGCCGCAGCGCGCTTTCGAGTTCCTCAAGCGGCGGCCGCGTCCTGCCGCCGTCAGTCAGCTTCATGATGACATCCGAACCGACATTCGAGGTCAGCAGGATGAGGCTGTTCCTGAAGTCGATCCGCCGGCCCTCGCTGTCGTCCATCATTCCCTTGTCGAAGACCTGGAAGAAGATTTCGTGCACATCCGGATGCGCCTTCTCGACTTCATCGAGCAAGATGACGGAATAGGGCCGACGCCGCACCGCTTCGGTCAGTACCCCTCCCTTGCCGTAGCCGACATACCCGGGAGGCGCACCTTTGAGGGTCGACACCGTATGCGCTTCCTGGAATTCCGACATGTTGATGGAGATCAGGTTCTGCTCGCCGCCATAGAGGGTTTCGGCGAGAGCCAGCGCCGTTTCTGTCTTGCCGACGCCCGAAGGGCCGCACAGCAGGAAAACGCCCACCGGCTTTTCAGGAGAGGCAAGACCCGCACGGCTGGTTTGCACGCGCCGCGCAATGGATTCCATTGCAAGTTCCTGGCCGACGACACGCTCTCCCAGAACCTTGGCAAGTTGCAATGCCTTTTCGGTCTGGCTGGTCAGCATCCGGCCCACGGGAATGCCTGTCCAATCCTGTACGACAGACGCCACAGCATTCCTGTCGACGGAAAGCAGTATAAGCGGCGTCTCGCCCTGAAGCCCGGCAAGCTCCGCCGTCAGAGCCTTGAGCCGTTCAAGGTCGGCGCTTTGATCCGTTCCATCGCCGCCCTCCGGCTCGGGGCGGTCCACGTCGGCGGCCGCCGACAATTCCGCGCCTGCCCCCCCTTCGGCCAGCGCGGCATCAAGCGCAACTCCCCTTCCCCGCAGCCTCGCCCGCAGATCGAGGATTTCGGAGACCATGGACTGCTCCTTTTCCCAGCGAGCCTTTGCAGCGAGCAACGCGGACTCCGTCTCGGCGAGAGCGGCTTCGACCTTGGACTGGCGCTCCGCGACTTCGATGCCGATCGCAGCTTCGCGCCCGATGATGCCCTGCTCGATCTCAAGAGACTGCTTGCGCCGCAGAAGATCTTCGACCTCAGCCGGTGTCGCGTGCTGCGATACCGCCACGCGCGCGCAGGCCGTATCCAGCAGGCTGACGGCCTTGTCCGGCAGTTGCCGCGCGGGAATATAGCGATGGGACAGGCCGACGGCCGTCTCGATCGCTTCGTCCAGAATCTGCACCTGGTGGTGTTTCTCCAACACGCCTGCCACGCCACGCAGCATCAGGATGGCAGCTTCTTCATCAGGCTCTTCAATCTTGACGACCTGGAAACGGCGGGTCAGCGCCGGATCTTTCTCGATATGCTGCTTGTACTCCGCCCATGTCGTCGCAGCGATCGTGCGAAGCTCGCCACGCGCCAATGCCGGTTTAAGAAGGTTTGCAGCGTCTCCCGTTCCCGCTGCCCCGCCGGCCCCGATCAGAGTATGCGCTTCGTCGATGAAAAGGATGATCGGAGTTTCCGATGCCTGAACTTCGTCGATGACTGTCTTCAGCCGCTTCTCGAACTCGCCTTTGACGCTTGCCCCCGCCTGCATCAGGCCGATGTCAAGCAGGTGCAGCGCCACGCCTTTCAGCGGCGGCGGGACGTCTCCTTCTGCAAGGCGGAGTGCAAAACCCTCGACCACCGCGGTCTTGCCTACTCCGGCTTCGCCGGTCAGGATCGGGTTGTTCTGGCGCCGGCGCATGAGGATATCGACGATCTGCCGAATCTCGGGGTCCCGGCCGAGAACCGGGTCGATTTTGCCGTCGCGGGCACGCCGGGTAAGGTCAGTCGCGTATTTCGCCAATGCGGAGTCGCCCCCCCCCGGGCGTTTTTTCCGGGATGGTTCGGGGGCCTCGGCCTTACCGGCATTTTCAAGTGATCCTGCCAGCACGTCGTCCAGCCGGGGGATAACGGAATCCGCCTCGATCCGATCGAATTCGGCGCTGATCTTCAGCAGAAGACCGTCAAGTACCGCCACCTTTCTGCAGGCCAAGAGAACATAGGCTCCGCGAACCTCTTCGGATCCGAACTGGAGGCTTGCGAGGCTCCAGGCCTCCTGGATGGCATGAAAGATGTGATCGGAAAACTCCTCGATCGAAGTTGCGCCATAGGGCAGCTTGTCGATTGCCCTCGCCATATCGGCGGCAAGCCGGCCGAGATCCACGCCGGCATCGGCGAGGATAAGCTGAAAATCCGCGCGGTCGACGAGGGCGAGCTGTTCGATCCAGTGAACGAGTTCGACATAGGGGTTGCCGCGAAGCTTGGCCGCGTCCGCCGCCGCCTTGAAGGCACGCACGCAAACAGGATTGAGTTTGCCGACCAGTTCCTTGCGCTTGAAGCTCTGAGAAGACATGTTCTGCATGTCGATCGGGCTCCTGCCCATGTGATCTTGAATAGGACGTTGCTAGTCTTCGATCGCTAGTCACAGCGTGCCACATTAGAGTATTCTTGACAAATATTCGGGCCACGTGTTCTTGATGAATATTATGTCGCGTGGTTTCCACTGGGTGCGCTGGGAGGCTCCAGATGATCGATCCACTGCCTGGCGACATCTTCCGCAAGGGGCAGGTGCTTAACAACACCTACGAGATCGAGGGCGTCCTCGGCCGCGGTGGAACAGGTGAAGTCTATCGTGCAAGCAACCGCATTACCGGCCGGGTGGTGGCGCTCAAGGCGCTGAAGCGTGAGCTGTCGGCAAATGCCGGCTATCTGGAGCTCATGAAGCGCGAGGAGGAGATGCGCAACATCTCCCACGACGCGGTCGTGCGCTACACCGACTGCAGCCAGACCGGGGACGGCCACGTCTATCTGGTGATGGACTACGTCGCCGGCACGCCGCTCAGCGAATGGCTCGAGCAGGGCGGGGCTTCCCCGCGCGATCTGCTGGTGGTGGCGCACAGAGTGGCCGAAGGCCTTGTCGCCACACACGAGCGCAAGATCGTCCATCGCGACCTTTCCCCCGACAACATCATCCTGCGCGACGGCAGGCCGGAAGAAGCCGTCATCATCGATTTCGGCATCGCCAAGGACAGCAGCACAGGCGCGCGCACGATCGTCGGCAAGGAATTCGCGGGCAAGTACGAATATGCCGCGCCGGAGCAGCTGCACGGGCAGGCAGAGCCGCGCTCTGACCTTTATGCCCTGGGCGCCTCGCTGCTCGCGACCTTTCGAGGAAGGATTCCGGACGTCGGAACAAGTCCTGGCGAGGTTGTGCGCCACAAGGAGCGCCGGCTTGACACGTCGGGCGTTCCAGAGCCGCTGAAGACGCTGATCGACGACCTCACTCGGCCCGACCCTGCCCAACGCCCGCCGAGTGCCGCCGCCGTCGTCAAGGAAATCGGGCGATTGCTGCAGCCCGGTCTCGCCAAAGCGAGGCAGAATGGTCGCGACACGAAGCCCGGGTGGCGGCCATGGCTTGCAATCCTGCCCCTCGCGGTCCTGGCAGTGCTTGCCGGGCTTTGGTTTCTCGGGGCTTTTGAGGGCTTGTCTCCGGCAAGCCTGCCGATTGCTACGCCTTACAAACTCACTGCCGGCGTGGACGGGCAAGGCCGGCCGACACTTGCCGGTTTCGCTCCCGACGCCGACCAGCAGGAGACAATCCTGGCGAACTTCGCCCGGACCGTCGGGCTTGCCCCACCCAATGACGCCCTCACCCTCGCCGAGGGCGCTCCATCGGAAAAGTGGGCGCAGGACATCGATGCCTTCTTCGCGGCCGCCATCCCGCTCGACGAGTGGAAGCTTGAAGTCGCCGATCGAACGGTCCGCCTCACCGGTCTCGCGCCTGATACTGTAGGACGCGAAGCGGCCGTCACCCGATTTAATGCGGCGGCAAAGGCCGCCGGTTACCAGCCGATCATCCTTATCGCGGCGGGTCCGAGAGACCTGTCGCCGGACCAGCTGAAACCCCTTGTCATTCCGCTGCAGACCTGCGGTCCACTCCTCGTTCAACTTCCGGAAAGCGGCACCTTTCCTCTTGGATCGACGATTTCCGTCCGGGGAAACGTCGCCGCCAGCAGCGACATCGAAGCCCTCCAGCAGACGCTCGCGCCCCATGTCGGAGATCGCGAGCTGCGCTTCGATGCCACGGTGCTCAACAGCCAACTGTGCGTTGTTCAGGAGCTGCTGCCGGATGCGCCGCAAGGTCAGATGACGATCGTTCTCGGCTACGGCGACAGATCCGAACCGAATATGTCCGGCATCTATTCGGTCGGCGACAACCCGGTGATCGACGTGCTTGTGCCCGCAACGCTTGACAAAGGGTACTTGTGGGTGGCCATCGCCGACGTCACCGGCAATCTCTTCAATGTTCTTCCGAACATCAAGAGACCCGATCACGCACTGGCCCAGATCGGAACCGTGGCGAATGGCATGCGCACCATCCGGGTTGCCTATCCGACGGCAGAGGGCGCGGCGGACCCCGCAAAACTCTCCTTCGCGGTCGACGCCACCTTCGGTAGAAGTCTGATCATTGTCATGCAGACCGATCAGCCGCTTTTCCCACAGCTTCGACCGACAACCGAGTCCACCAAGTCTTTTGCGGAGGATTTACGTGCGGTCATAGCCGCGGGGCGTGTCTCGATCCTCTCGATAACCACCCGGCTGCTCGACACCCGCAATTAATTAGAAGCCGAAGATACGTGACATTAGTATAGAGCAAGAACTTGTGGTAAAAAGCAAAATGACAGGGGAATACTAGTCGGTTAACGGGGGGAACTGTTGTTCGACTCTGCTCTCTGGTTAAGCCCGCTGAACGGTGAGAACCCGTCAGGTGAAAGCTTGCGGAATGACGGACGATTCCACGAGCTGGAACGCCTCGTGCAACCGCAGGTCGAAATCAGCCGTGACGAGCGCAACAACCCCGTCTCACGGACCGAGGTCCCTGTCGATTGGTCAACCATCCTTCGAAAATCAGAAGAGTTGCGCCCGCACGGACGGGATCTGAGGCTCCTCGTGATCGTGACGCGCGCCCTTGCAAATGAACAGGGTTTTGCCGGCCTCGCCGAGGGGCTGAACCTGATCACCGGGACCTTCGACATGCATTGGGAAACGATGCATCCGGAACTTCGTGAGGGCTTGCCTCCCCGGGATGCCGCACTACGCCGGATCAACGCTCTCCTCCAGCTGCAAAACGACAAGGATGGGCTGCTCGGCGATCTTCGCAAGATGACTTTCTTTGCGCCGCGGGGTGTCGGTCCTGTCACAGGGCGCGATCTGGAGCGCGGGGCGATCGACACCCGAACCGTTCTCAACGAGGCTGCACCCGGACTGAGCGAGACTGAAAAGGCGTCGCTGGCAAGCGAGCACGAGCAGGTATTGACTCGCGTGGGGATCGGCTGCGCGGCATTTGCGGAACAAAGCTCGGACGAGGCGGCCGCGCTTATCGAGAGCGCAAACGCCGCGGCCACTGCGATGGCGGCGCTCGAGACATCACTCAATCGGCAAATCGGCGGGGATTTGCGAGTCACGCTGCCGGATTTGAGCCGGTTCCTGCAGCGAGCGATCTCTACGCTCGAGCGCGCGAAGCCCAGCCCCGGGCAGGAGGCTGCAAGCGAGGAAGCCCTCGATCACGAGAGCACGCCTGCAAAAGCGACCTCCGACGCAGCTCCGGCTTACATCGGCACACCGGCAGTCTTTCCGTCGCGGCTCACCTCACGCGAAGACGTCACAAAGTGCATCGACCTCATCATCGCCTTCTATGACCGCACGGAACCGTCGAGCCCCATCCCCCATCTGGCGCGCAGGATCAAACGCATGGTGCCGATGGATTTTCTGGAACTCATGGAGGACCTGGCGCCCTCCGGTTTGAAGGAATTCCGGCTTCTGGCCGGCGTGCCGGAAAGCAAGAAACCTGTCCCTGGGACGAAAGGTGACCACCAATGAGCGAAACTAAGGCCAAGGTAATTGAACGAAACCGGGCGCCTCGCGTCCAGATCGCTTACGAAGTCGAAACTTACGGCAGCCCGACCACCATCGAATTGCCGTTCGTGATGGGCGTGATGGCCGATCTCGCCGGCGCCTCCCAGACACCAGAGGCCAGCAAGTCCGTCCGGGACCGTGCTTTTGTCGAAACCGACGCAAACAGGTTCGGCCGTTTCATGGAAGCGCTCAGCCCCCGTGTCAAAGCTCGCGTGAAGAACACCCTCCCGCAACCTGAGGGTGAAGAACGCGACGAAGAGCTTGCAATAGACCTGACCTTTACCAGCATGGCTGATTTCGCGCCGGATCGTGTGGCCGAACAAGTCCCGCAGCTTGCAGAACTCTTGAGAATGCGCCGCCAGCTCGAAGAATTGCTCGGCTTCATGGATGGCCGCGTCGACGCCGAAAAACGCATCGCGCAACTTTTGAACAATGAGCCCCTGTTAGGAAAGATCGCCGACCAGGCGCTCGAAGATAGCAGCAAGTCGGAGGTCTGAGTCATGGCCGAACAGGAAAAAGCCGCTGCGGTTGGTGTCGCGGAAGCCGAGGGAGTCGACCTTCAGGAATTCAGCGACCTTCTGGAGAAGGACTTCAAGGTCAAGAAAGATGACAGCGACAAGCTTCAAACCTTGGTCAGGAATCTGGCGCTGGCCGCGCGCGGCCGCTCAGAATCGACCGTCATCTCTTCGAACGCGATCAAATCAATCAAGTCCTTGATTGGCGGCCTCGACAAGCTGCTGACCGAGCAGACCAACGAAATTCTCCATGCCCCTGAAGTGCTTCAGATGGAAGGCACATGGCGCGGACTGTGGTACCTCATCAACAATACCGAGACGGATCAAAAGCTGAAGATCCGCGTCATGAACATCTCGAAGGAACAGCTGGCTGACACCCTTGAGGATTACGAGGGCCAGATGTGGGATCAAAGTCCCATATTCAAGAAAGTCTACACCGACGAATACTCGATGCTCGGCGGTAACCCCTTCGGTTGCCTGGTCGGCGCCTACGAATTCTCAAATCACCCGAAGGATGTCGGTCTGCTCCGCAACATGTCCGGCATCTGCGCCTCGGCGCACACGCCGTTCATAGCAGCCGCGGCCCCTCGCCTGTTCCGCATGGAAAGCTGGCAGGAGCTGCCGAACCCGCAAGATCTGCAACAGATCGTGTCATCGCCAGCCTATGCCTCATGGCAGTCGCTGCGCGAGAGCGAGGACGCCCGGTACATAGGGCTGACGATGCCGCGCGTGCTGGCGAGGCTGCCTTATGGAGCAGAAACCGTCCCCGTGAAGGGCTTCTCCTTCGAGGAAGAGGTCCAGGGCGATCATCACAAGTATGTCTGGATGAACGCAGCCTTCCCGATGGGGGTCAACATCAACCGCAGCCACAAGCTGTTCGGCTGGGGCACGCAGATCCGGGGTGTCGAGAACGGCGGGGCAGTGATCAATCTCCCGGTCCACAACTTCCCGACGGATGACGGCACGGTGGCGATGAAATGCCCGACCGAGGTCGCCATTGACGACCGGCGCGAGGCCGAACTCGCCAAGCTCGGGCTGATGCCGATCCTCCACCGCAAGAACACCGATATCGCCGCCTTCATCGGCGCCCATTCGCTGCAGGACGACGAGGCGCGCGCCGGCCGTCTGGTCGACCCGGATGCTCAGGCGAACGAGAGATTGAGCGCAAACCTGCCCTATCTTTTCCCGGTTTCCCGTTTCGCCCATTACCTCAAGGCAATCGCCCGGGATAAGATCGGCTCATTCAAGGAACGTGCCGACATGCAAATCTGGCTGACGGAGTGGATCAACCGCTACGTTCTCGCCAACCCTGCCTTTGCCGACGACAAAGCCCGCGCAAAACGTCCCCTTGCGGCTGCCGAGGTCCAGGTCGACAGCGTGGAGGGCCGTCCCGGCTGGTATAATGCCCGGTTCTACCTGCGGCCCCACTACCAGCTGGAAGGCATCAATGCTTCGCTCCGGCTGGTTTCGGAGCTGCCGTCCATGAAGCAGTGAGCAACAGATACTTGATGGGAGGTTAGTCATGAAAATCGACGGTTTTCTCAAAGTACCTGACATCCCGGGGCCGAGCGTTCGCGATGGCCACGAAGAAGAAATCGAGGTGTACGGAGTGGAGTTTGACATGGTGGCTCCCTTCGACCCCAATTCATTATCGCGGAGAGGTCGCGTCAGTTTGGGCATGGTCAATTTCATCAAGCACTACGACATGTCCTCGCCCTATCTGAAAAAAGCTCTCTTCGACAACACGCCTCTGGACGAGGTCGTGTTCTCGGCGCGCAGAACCATCGAAGGCGAAACGAGCGACTACCTGGTCATCACGCTGAAGGAAGCTTCGGTGACCAACTACACCATGAAGCCAAGCGAGGAAGAGCCAGACGTGCTCGAAGAGCGTATCGGCTTCGCTTACAAGAACATCAATTTCAAGTACGACGACAAGCACGAGGCCGAAATGGATGTCTATGTCGGCAAGTGACAGCTGGCAGAAAGGGTTTGGAAGGGAGGCGAGACCGCCCGGAGGGCACCTGCGGGCGACTCGCGAAGCTATCCAGCCGTCCTTGTGGGATCGCCTCGTGAACGACTTGCCGGGGCTCAGTTCCGAAATCAGTCAACTTCGGCAGGCGATCCAGAACGATATAGACGTCGAACGTCTGAACGGGCTGGTGGCCGGCGGCCTTCGCCAGATAGAAGCCGCTACGGACATCAGCACCGAGCAGAAGAAGAACATTCACCGTCTGCTCTCTCTGGAGCGACGTCAGGCAGAACTCGAAAGCCGCGGCGTCGTCGTCTCGACCGATGTGCTGCGCGAGGCGGTGCGGCGCGACATCGAAGCGCTCTTTAACGCACAGCGCTTCGAATCCACGCCACTCTTGACGGATTTCGAGGCAGATCAGGCCGGAGACGATCCTCCATCGCTTGAGGATTTCCCAGAGGTTCGCCGCAGCGTGATCAATTACGGGGTGCCCCCCTTCTCCGGCCGTTCCTCCCGTGACTTCGACCGCGATGAACTGGCGAAGGAAATCCGAAGCGTGCTCGCCGCGTTCGAACCCCGGCTGAAGGAAAGCGCGACGAAAGTGACTGTCAGCCTCGGCGACAGGGCGACTGGTCTCAGGATCGACATCGACGCACTGCTGCTGACCTCGCCGGCACCGGAGCGGCTGCTCCTGCGCACGATACTCAACCTCGACAACGGTTCGGCGCGGACTGAGCTGAAGGAAACCTGACCATGGACCGGGTCTTCCTGGAGTACTACGAGGAGGAACTCACCCACATCCGCGCGCTCGCCGCCGAGTTTGCGGATATGCATCCCTCGATCGCGCGCAACCTCTCCCTGGATACGGTCCCGTGTCCCGACCCGTTTGTCGAGCGCCTGCTCGACGGTGTGGCGTATCTCGCCGCGCGCACCCGCCAGAAGGTGGATGCAGAGAGCTCGCGTTTCGCACGAAGCGTGCTTGAGAATTTCTACCCGGATCTCGTTTCGCCGGCGCCCGCGACCGCCATGGCTCTGCTGAAGCCGGGCCAGCAGGTTCAGACGATGCTTGCAGGGCACCTTGTGAAGCGCGGGACCCGGCTTGTTTCGAGCGTCCGACCTGGAATATCCACTCGCTGCATCTATACGACGGCACAGGACGTGATGCTCTGGCCGCTCGCGATCACCTCGGTCGCGTACATTCAGGATCGAAGCGCGCTTGCAGCAGCGGGAATAACTCCGGTTGAAGGGCTAAGCGGTTCCGCGGCATTGAGCATCACCTTCAATCGAACTGGCAAAGGCAAGCTCGGCGACTTGTCGCTCGACCACCTGGATCTGCATTTTGGTGACAAGAGCAAGGCGCCGCTGCTCTTCGATACGCTCTTTGGCGGTTGTGCCGCTGTCGGCGCCCGCCCGGAAGGGCGCGATAATTTCCTGAGCGTACTTCCGGAGCCGGAAATGGTCGGGATCTCCGACGACGAAGCGCTTATGCCGCGTACGCGCGAAACCTTCGAAGGCTACAGGCTGTTACGCGAATACTTCATCGCGCCGGAGAGATTTCACTATGTGCGCGTGAGGAGCCTGCAGCCGGTGGTTCGGCGCTGTGGAGCTGGGCTGGAACTTGTCTTTCTGTTGCGACGCCCCGTCCCCGAGCTTTCGAATATCGCAGTGAAAGATTTCCAACTTTTCGCAACGCCAATCATCAACCTGTTCGAGCGCGGCTGCAACGTCATCGAACTCGATGCCCGGCGGACCCGCCAGGTGCTCCACGCCGATCGCACACGTCCCCGGGATTTCGAGATCTATCGCCCAATCCGCGTCGAAGATGCCGATGCCGAGCGCCCGGACGCCGAGATACCGACGCTCTTCAGCTTGGGCCAGAACCGTGGAAACGGCTGGGCCTATTTCGCCGAACGCCGCCCACGGCGGCCGAGCGAGGACGAACTTCGTCAGGGACAAACTCGCACGTCCTATGCCGGTGACGATGTCTTCATCACGCTTTCTCGCCCCGTCCAGTCGAAAGCGGCCCGGCCACTAAAGCGGATTGAGGTGACGGCGCTCTGCACCAATCGCGACCTGCCGATATTGGACGACACGCCATCCCTCACGCTCGAAAGTGGCGATCCGGTCGAGGCCGTCCAACTCCTCGGGGCCGTGCGGCCACCGTGGCCCTCTATACCAGCGACGCTTCCGGCTGGAGCCGTGGAAGGCTCGAGAGCCGATGAACTTGCCTGGCGGCTCGTCGCTCAACTCTCGCTGAATTTCCTCAGCCTGGCAGAGGAAGGCCGCGGGGTGGATCCACTTCACGCCCTGCTCGAGCTTTACGCGCAGCGGGGAGATCCAAGCCTGAGCCGGCATGTGCGCTCGATCGCCCGCGTCGAGGCTCGACCTCTGATCGAGCGCCTGGCGATCGCCGGACCAATGTGCTTCGCGCGTGGCACCGAGGTTACGCTTCATATCGACCAAACTGTGCTTGCCGGGCACAGCACGCTGTTGCCGTCAGCGCTGCTGGCAAGGCTTTTTGCCCGCTATGCCGCTATCAACGCATTCGTGCGCACCCGCGCGCGGATCATACAAAAGCAGGAGGATGTGCTATGGCCGATAACGCCGGGCAATCGCTTCCTGATCTGAAGAAGGAGACCTCTCCGTCCCTTGAGGAGTTCGACTTCTTCGAGCTCCTGCGGCGCCTCGAAGACGACGGAAAACTGTTCGGGCAAGCGGGCCGCCCGGACCGGGAGCCCGCCCGGCTCGGACAGCATGTGCGACTGGGTTTTGCCGTGCAGGATGTCGCGAAGATCGAGCCGGCCACCGAAACGACGCCAATCCGCGTCACGGTGGCAAATATCGGATTGCTCGGGCCAGAAGGTCCAATGCCCCTCTATCTGACGCGCTGGGTGCTGGATCGCCTGTCGCAGCGCTGGTTCGCCAGGGCGGACATGCGGGAGGTCAGCGACACGACCTTCGTCGATTTCGTCAATATTCTTCAGCATCGCATGATCGCGCTCTTTTACCGGGCATGGGCCGACGCTCACCCGGCGGTGCAGGTCAGGCGCCACGACGGCGGCCGTATTCGCGCGATGTCGGCGGCCCTGGCTGGCCTCGGCTTGTGTGGAAGAGGGCATGGTGAGCGCGGAGCGATCGATACCACGAAACTCTCTCACGCGCCGGCGCTCGCCCATCAGGTAGACGGGCCTGAGAGGCTCACACTGTTTCTTGCAGACCTCCTGAAGGTCCCGGTTCGGCTTCGCGAATTTGTCGGCACCTGGATGCCGATCCCGAAAACGCTCCAGTCCCGGCTTGGCGGCGCGCATGTGCAACTCGGACGAAGCGCCACGATCGGTCCGAGGACGTTCCAGCGACAGCAAAGGATAGAGCTCTCCATCGGACCTTTAACGCTTGCCGACTACATGACTTTCCTGCCCGGCAGCGAACGGCGCGAAACCTTGCAAACCGCGATCCGCGATCTGGTGGGAGACGGGCTCGACGTGGACGTTAGGCTCGTACTCAAGCGGGACGAAGTTCCTGCGGCCAAAATGGGAGCAGCGCGGATCGGGCACATCGCATGGCTCGCTCGACCGAAAGATCGCGATGACGCAGATGATTTCTGCATGCGCACCGTCATTGGCTGGCGCCCCGAAATGCCGGAGGCTGCGGCATGAGCCTGATCCTTACCCTCGAGCAGTCGCCCCGACCGCAAGCCGTTCGCCAGATGCGGCTCGTCGAGGGAGAGCTCGTCATCGGTCGCAGCGCCGACGCCGACTGGCGGATCGACGATCCCGACATGTACATCTCACGCGCTCATTGCACGATCGGCTGCGTTCGCGGCCAGTATGTGGTGACCGACACCTCCAGCGGCGGGCTCTTCATCGACGGGTCGCGCACGCCGCTCGGGCTCGGGAATTCCTCCCCGCTGCATGACGGAGCGCGACTGCAGCTTGGCAATTATGTCGTCCGCGTCGACTTCCAGGCCACACCGACGGAGCGGGTGTCTGAACAGCCGGCTCCGCCGCCGGCTAGCCTCGAGCAGGACAATTTCTTCTTCGAACGCAGGGAGCCGACGGCGCCCACCCCGCGGCCGGCCGGATTGCCCGACCCTTTCGAACAACCAGCTGCAGGGGCATTCGCCGCAGCAGACAGGAGCGAGACAGCAAAAGGGACGCCGATGTTCGATGATCCCTTCAGCCTTGATCCTCTGCCAGCATCGGGCGGCCAGGACAAAGGAGCCTGGGATTTTTCTCTACCCAGCACGCCGCCCGAGCAACCCATTCCAGAACCTCAACCCGTTCCAGAACCCCCGGCTGCACCGCGTCCTGCACCGACACCACAGGCGAGACCGACGCAGGAACACACGGCACAAACTGAAGCCTCCCTGCACGAAGCCTTCCTCCGCGGACTGGGGCTCAGCGCCGGCGAGATTACGACATCCGATCCGGTGGCGCAGATGGAGAGTTTCGGCCGGGAATACCGCATGATGCTGGAAGGGCTGATGCACCTCCTGCGCAAACGCGCCGAAGAAAAGGGTGAAGCGAGGATCGCCCAAACCGTGATTGGAGCATCCGAGGTCAACCCTCTCAAATTCCTGCCCACGGTGGACGATGTGATCGCGACCTTCCTGGCTCAGCGCCACGCCGGTTTTCTTCCCCCGCAGGCCGCCATCGGCAATTCCATCCGCGATCTCGCACACCACCATGTGAGAACCTGGCGCGGCGTCCAGGCGGCGCTTGCGAGGATGATTGACCGCTTCGACCCCGCGACGCTGGAAAGCGAACTGAAGTCGCACTCGGCGTTGGATGCCCTGCTCGCCGGTGGGCGGCGGGCGAAACTCTGGGAACTCTATGAGAACCGCTATCGCGAAATCGCCAAGAGTGCGTCGACGCGCTTCCTCGGCGAGATCGGGAGCGACTTTCGGGATGGCTATGAAGAGAGGGAGAACAACTGATGCTTCACCGACGCGGCTTTCTCATGGTGATCGGCGCGACAGGCATGCTTTCCGCCTGCATGGGCGGCCCACCGAAATCTTCGACCGTGACGGTCACGGCAACGGGGCAAGCGGGGATGAATGCTGCCGCAGGCGGAGGGGAGCGTCCGGTGACCCTCCTTATTCTCCGGCTGAAGGATGCCGGAAAATTCAACTCTGCTGATATCTTCGCCCTTCAGTCCAATCCGGCCGGTGCGCTTGGAGCGGACCTCGTCGGCTCTGACCAACTGACGGTCGCTCCCGGCGCCAGCGCCTCAAAGACGCTGGCGTTCCCGCCGGAAGCCACTTTCCTAGGCGTTGTCGCGCTGTTCCGTGAACCTGGCAGCCGCACCTGGCGAAGGAGCGTTCCGATCAGGCCGGAATCGACGGTGACAGCGAATGTCGTACTCAGCCGCGGCGGTATGACGCTCGCGCTCGCCTGAATGGAGGGCGTTCAGCATGACGGATACCAACAAGGTGCTTTGGTCCGAGGGACTGTTCCTCCGGACGCAGCATTTCCAGCAACAGGACCGTTATACCGAGGCCCTGATGCGGGGCGCGCTGCAGGCTGGACGCTTACAGACTTTCGGTTTCAGGTCCCTCACGCTCGATGCCGCACAGCTGGAAGCCGGTCGGGTGGCCGTAACATCGGCGCGCGGCATTTTTCCGGATGGTACCCCGTTTGCCATACCCGAAACGATGGACGCTCCCACACCTTTGACAGTCACGCGCGACATGGGTGCAGGCGTGGTGCAGCTCGCCCTACCCTCGGAACCACCCGGCGGCGCCAGCTTCGACCCCGCTCACAGCGAACCGACCGGAGCGCGGTATAGAGGGCGGATCGAGTGGATACGCGATGCGGTTCATGGGGGCGCCGATCCGGAAGAGATCGAGATCGCCCGGCCGCAAGCCCTGCTCCTCTCGCCGGCACAGGCGACCGGTGGCTACACGGCAATGCCGGTGACGAGCGTTACCGGACTGCTGTCCGATGGCAGTGTGGCGATCGCCGAAAACTTCCTGCCGCCGGCGCTTGCAACCGGCGCGGTGCCCTTCTACGGCCAGCTCCTGCAGGAGGTCATCACCGGGCTCGACCGCATAGCCGAGGCGCATGGCAAGATGGTGCTCGGCGGCCCCGGCCGCAGCGTCGAAAACCTGCTGGTGCTCGACCTTGCCAACAGTGCCCGCCCGCGATTGGCCCACATGCTTCCCCAGGAGGTTTTTCATCCGGCCGAGCTCTTTCTAGAGCTCAGCGGATTGGCCGGCCGGATGGCGACTTACGGGTCAGGCTCCCGGCGGCTGAGCGAACTGCCCACCTATGAGCATATGGCGCCCGGGCCGGCCTTCGCCGCACTCGCCGACACATTGCGCTCGCTGATCCTCAGCCTGCGCTATGTCGAGCCGAAGTCGCGGGCGCTGCCGGTTCTGAAGCACGCGACGAACGTCTGGAAGGTCCGCGTCGACAATCCCGAACTGCTGACGGCCAGCCGCATCGTTGTTCGGGTCGGATGCGACATGTCCGACGAGGCCTTGCGCAAAATCTTCGTCAATCAGGTGACAGTCGGTGCTGCGGATGAATTCGAGGCGCTGTGGAAGTCCCGGTTGCCCGGCATCCGCCTCAAGCCCCTTCACTCGCAGCCGCGCGAGATTCCCTACGACGGAGACCGTCTCTGCCTCGAACTCGATCAACGCAGCGAGCACTGGGAGTCGCTTCTGCGTTCGCCGGGCTTCGTGATTGGAGTTTCCGGCGTTTTGCCCAGTGAACCACAGGTGGACTGCTATTCGGTAAACAGGTAGTGCCATGGCAAGTGAGGATCCATTCGGCCTTTCAGAAGATCAGGGCCGTACACGCATCCGTCCCGCCCCTCCGGGCGCGATGCCGGTTGTTCCCACCGGCACAGTGGCGAGACGTGCGCGATCCCATCCCAATACGCTGATCAACGCTTTCGCAACGTTGCTGGAATTTGCGCCGGAACTCGAGAATGCATTGCCGCCCGGCAATCCGGAAGCGCTGCGAACCAGGCTGATGGAGGAGCTGGTCTCAGCACGCGATGCCGCCGTGGCCTCCGGGGCAAGCCTGGCGCAGGCAGATGCGGCGGCCTGGGCCGTCGCCTCCCTGCTCGACGATCTGGCGCTCAACACACCCTGGGGCGGCTCCAGCGCCTGGCTGCGCCAGCCGCTGGTCGTCATGCTCCGCGGCGATGTGGATGCCGGGGCGCAGTTCTTCGCCAGGCTGGAAGAGCTGGAGCGCTATCCCGGCCGTGACCGCGAATTGCTGGAGCTGCAGTATTTCTGCCTGGCGCTGGGGTTCCGCGGCAAATATCGGGTGCCGGGGCGTGCAGGCGATCGCTCCATCAGCGCCGTCCGCGCTGCCGCCGCTCGCTTCTTGAGGGACGCGGATGCCGAAGGTGCGCCGCTCTCGCCCAGATGGGAGGGTGTCACGGCAGCGGACGAGCCTTCCCGCTTTGCCGTCCCGATCTGGGTGCTCGCAGTCGTGGCCGTGGCGCTCGCGACCGCGATTTACATGCTGTTGTCAATGCGGCTGGGCTCCAAGGCGGAAGAGCTTGCCACGCTCGTTCGGGCACTACCGCCGCCGGAGCGCGCCGAAATCTACCGGCCGGAAAAGCGCACTCCGGCGCCGGACGCGCCGCGTGTCGAACCTGTCGTCCTCCAGTTGCTGCCGGAATTCCGCGCCGCCGCACCTCCTGCGCTTCTGCCGGCCCTTAAAGGCAGTGAAACCGCCTCTGCGGTCACTCTCCTGCTTCAGTCGAGCACTCCGGAGCTTTTCCCGTCTGCCCGGGCCGAATTGACGAAAGGCTTCGAACCGCTCGTCGCCTCCATCGCCGCCGTCCTCAAGGAGAATGCTGACCTGATCAGAAGTGTCAGGATCATCGGGCACACCGACAACGTTCCGCTCCAGGCCGCCAATCCCCTGTCCAACAACCAGCGCCTCTCCGAGGCGCGCGCTGCAACGATTGCCGCCTTACTGCGTGCAAGCGGCCTTCCGCCTGAGCGCTTGAAGTCGGAAGGACGTGCGGCAACGCAGCCTATTGCCGGAAACGACACTCGTGAAGGCCGGGCTGCCAACCGCCGCATCGAGCTCCTGATCGAGAAGGGGCTTTGAGATGGCGATCTTCCGCTTCCTCTGGGCTATCTTGACGTCGCGCTGGCTCTGGACCTTCATCGGGCTCGTGCTGCTGTCGCTGATCATCTGGATCTTCGGCCCGATCGTCAGTGTCGGAGAGAGCGCGCCTTTAGAGTCAGAGACGGTGCGACTGGTCATTATCGGCCTTCTCTTCCTCCTGTTTCTCATCTGGTGGATCGCGGCGCAACGCCGGGCGATCAAGGCCAATCGCATTTTCGTTTCCGAAATCGCCGCTCCACCGGAAGCGCCACCAAGCCCGGCTGAAGAAGGCGTCGCCACCGTGGGCGCAAAGTTCCGGGAGGTGATGGCGGAGCTGAAGCGTCAGAAAATCGGCGGCCGAAAGTTTCTCCGGGAGATGCCTTGGTACGTGATCATCGGCCCTCCGGCGACCGGCAAGACAACGGCGCTGCGACAGTCTGGACTGAGCTTTCCCATCGATCTCTCCGATGACCTGCATGGAGTGGGCGGGACGCGCAACTGCGACTGGTTCTTTACCGAAGAGGCGGTGCTGATCGACACCGCCGGCCGCTACGTTCAACAGGAAAGCCAGCCCGACGTCGATGCAGCGGAATGGCTGGGTTTCCTCGATCTTCTGAAAAAGCACAGGGGCCGCCGCGCCCTGAATGGCGTCATCGTGGCACTCGCCATCGACACGCTTTCGGAAGGCGACGCGGCCATTCGGGCACATGGCCGCCAGATCCGCAAACGGCTGACCGAACTTCAGGAGCGGCTGGAGATCCGCCTGCCCGTCTATCTGATGCTGACCAAGGCCGATCTGATAAAGGGCTTCGAGACTTTCTTCGGCGGTCTCTCGACGGCCGATCGCGAGCAGGTTTGGGGAGCGACCTTCCCACCCGGCGCACGCATCGATGGCAGCGAGGTCACACGGGAACTCGCAGCTTTGGCTGGCGTGCTCGAACGGCGCCTCGTTCCTCGTCTCGAAGGCGAAGAAAACCTTACCGCCCGTGCGGAGATCTTCCGCTTCCCGGCACAGGTCGAGAGTCTTTCCGAGCCTATTCGCGTGCTGGTCGAAACCGTATTCGGCGAAAGCCGCTATGCCGAAAGTGCCTGGCTGCGCGGTATCTATCTGACCTCCGCCACTCAGGAAGGCACCGCAATCGACCGGCTGACGGCAGCACTCTCGTCTTCTTTCGGCCTCCCGGCACAGCCCGCCGCGCCGATGCTACGGGTTGAGAAGCGCAGTTTCTTCCTGAAGGACCTGCTCACGAAAGTGATCTTCAAGGAGGCGGGTCTCGGGACATTCGATCCTGCGGCAGAGGAACGGCGCATCTGGATATGGCGTGGCGCTGCAGTGGCTGCCGCAGCATTGGTTGTCGTCGCCGGTCTGTTGTTTACGGTTTCCTATCGGAAAAATAACGCCGCTCTAGCGGCGCAGGCCGAACAACTCGAGGCGCTGCAGCTTCCGCTCACTCCGGTTGCTGCACGTCAGGCGCCGCTGGAACCACTCGATCTGGATGTGGCGCTCGAAGCCGCGACCGAAGTAGCGAATGCCCGTACCGACCCGCCAGGCGGGATAGCTGCCTTGATCGGCCCCTCCGCCGCAACCGAGATCAGGCAGGCGCAGGAGGACGCCTATGATCGCTCATTGCGCAACATCTTGGAACCACGCATGGTCGCGCTGCTTGAGGCGACGATGTGGCGTCAGATCCGCGACCCGGAATTTCTGCTCGGCGCACTGAAGACCTATCGCATGATGACCGGCCTGTCGCCGATGGACCCCGATTTCGCCAAGCAATGGTGGACGGAGCGGCTGCCTGAATTCGCGCCCGTGCCGCCCTTCCGAACCGATATGGCTGCCGACCATCAACTCGCCGCAATCGACAACATGGCGGCGGATCGAGCTCTTATCCAGCCCGATGAGGCGCTCGTGAGCGAAGCATTGCGGAGCATCTGCTCGATTCCGCTTCCGGTCCGCGCCTATAATGCACTGCTCTCGGACCCGGAGGTCAGAGCGCTTAAGGATTGGATTCCGGCGGACCATGTCGGCCCGAACGGACTGAAGGTTCTCGCCCGGCGCTCGGACAAGACGCTTCGAGTGGGCATCAGCGGCGCCTTCACCTATGACGGCTTCCACAACGTGATCCTTGCGCGGCTGGAGGACGTCGCCACGCAGGCTGCGCTGGATCGTTCCGTCTTCGCCGGCGGCTGCTCGGAGAGCGCCAGCCCGTCGGTCGCCGCGCTTTCGCAGGATATCCTGAAGCTCTACTACGACGACTACATCGCCAAGTGGGACGGCTTCCTGCGCGACGTAAGGCTCGCTCCGCTGGTGGACCTGCAGACGGCAAGCGAAAATCTCAAGGATCTCTCCAGCGCAGACTCCTCGATGAAGCGGCTGCTGAACGCCATCGTGCAGGAAACGGAACTGACCCGTTCCGAGGATGACGCCGCCAAAGTGCCTCCGGCGGCAACTTCCAAGCTCTTGTCCAAGCTCGGCAAGATCGGCAAGCTTGCCAAGACGGGCGTGAAGCTGATGCCCGCCGGCTCCAAGGCCGACGTGGATCTCTCGGGCGCACCGGTTGCCGAGCATTTCAAGCCCATCAAGGGCGCAATCGCCGAGGTCGACGGCCAGCCTCCAGCACTCAATGACGCCGTCGCGGCGCTCACCGCACTCTCGAACATGCTGCAGACGGTATCGGCAAGCCCCGATGCCCAGGATGCCATAAAGCGGCAAGGCGGCCTGGCCGAGCTGACAGGGGCTGTCGCAAAACAGTCCATCACTCTCCCCGACCCGCTGGACGACTGGCTGGCCGGCATCGCCGGCGACACGAGCGGCATTACAACGAAAGCGGTCACCTCGGAACTCAACGCCATCTGGCGGGCCGACGTGTTACCTTTCTGCCAGGCGGCGCTGGCGAACCGCTATCCGTTCGTTCCCGACAGCGCAATCGATGTCAATGTCGTCGACTTTGCGCGCGTCTTCGGCCCGGGCGGGCTGATTGATAGCTTCATAAACAATCAGCTGGTCACCTACGTCGACATGACCCGTCACCCCTGGAAATGGCGCGCCGATATCCGGCTCGATTCATCGGCTCTGGCAGCGCTGGAGCAGGCCCGGCTGATCCGCGACAGCCTTTTTCCTGGTGGGGCCGGACCGATCCTGACCTTTACGCTGGAACCCAAGGATCTTTCGCCGACCGTTGGCCGCGTGACGCTGAACGTCGACGGCCAGAGCCTCACCTATTTCAACAACCCAACGCGCCCGCAGCCGATGACCTGGCCGGGCAAGGATGGGACCGGCGTGATTACCCTCGCCTTCCAGCCGCTCGACGGCTCGCCGGAAGTGATGGTCAGCGAGAGCGGGAGCTGGGCTTTCCTGCGGATGCTGCGCGCCGGCCGGCTGAGCGGGACCGAGCTTCCCGAACTTTACAAGCTGCGGCTTGCCGCCCAGGGCCACTACGCCGATTTCGAGCTTCGGGCCGCCAGCGTGGCCAATCCCTACGACTTGAAAATGTTTGCGAGGTTCTCGTGCCCGACGCGGCTTTGATCCTGCCAGGTTTCTTCGGAAAACTGCCCGCGATGGGGGATTTCGTCACGCGCGGTCTGCCTGCATCCTTCGTCGGCCCGTGGGACCGCTGGATCACCCGGCATCTGGTTCACCGATTTTCGCAAGGTGCGATCTCTTCCCATCCGGTCTTGCGGTTTATCCTCGGTCCCGAAGCCGTCGGACCGATGATGGGCGTGGTGATGGCAAGCGCCGACCGCGCCGGCCGCCGGTTTCCGCTGACCATCGCGGCCGCGCCCCCGACCGCCACCACCGAAATCACCACGCTCGCCGCAGACTGGTTCGATGCACTGGAAGCTGCAGGAAAATCTGCGCGCGACGGCGAGACGGACGGTGATGGCCTGGCTGCCTGCCTTGCGTTCCTGCCCTATACCGCGATCACGGCGTCCGGCGACCCGATCCGGGGCATGGCCTTATGGACGGGCCAGTGCAAGCCAATCGAGATTGACCCCGGCGCACCTGAATCAGCGCTCCGCCACCTCTTCCCCGAAGGTCTGGAGGCGAGCTGATGCAGATCTGGAACCAGACCGGCTTCCCGACCGAATTCACGATGGGGATGGACAAGGAAGGCCGCGAGTACATCGTCGTCGTCGTCAAGGGAACCTTCGACTTTCCTCAGACGCCAGGTGGCCCCGTGCAAAAATCATCCGTGCAGGTACCGCTGGTGATGGCCGACACGCATACGGGTGAGCCCGGTTTTTCGGCCACCCTCTGGGAAACCGACTTCGCGTTCCGAAAGCCGCGCTGCGACGTCATCGCCAACGGATGTGCCTATGCTCCCGGGGGGCGTCCGGCCGACCGTGTCAGTGTCGGAATCAAGGTCGGTACCTGGTCAAAGGTCTTCGACGTGTTCGGGCATCGCGAGTGGCGCGCCCGCGGGCCGATCTTCGTCGCCACCAGCCCGCAACCGTTCCTTCGCCAGCCCTTCTCCTACGATACGGCCTGGGGCGGTACCGACCGCCTCGACCCGGACGACAGGCTTCCGGCAAGCTACCGGCTCAACCCCATCGGCAGAGGGTGGGCGCGGCCGAAGAACCAGCATCTGATCCCCGGCCTCCCGCTTCCCAACACCCAGGCCATAGGCGAGGAGATCCGCTCACCGTTCGGCGACTATCGGCCGATGAGCTTCGGGCCTTACGGCCGAGGCTGGCCGGGCCGCATCGAATATGGCGGCACCTACGACCAGAACTGGATCGACAACATCTTCCCGTTCCTGCCGCCGGATTTCGACGACCGCTATTTCCAGATGGCGCCGCCCGACC
>NZ_JBNDHT010000114.1:0-23444 GCF_056755115.1 Rhizobium sp. SVR5-2C
TTGGCGTCGCTTCCAAGGCTGTACTGGACGCAATGCCGGCTGGTCCGCTCAAGGTCAGCGTCACCGTGGTCCTGCTCTATGCGATCGTCAGTCTTTTCGCTGGCACGTTGATGGGGTTTTCCGGCCTCCGGCCAAAGCCACGGGCTGGATATGGTCCAGACTTCGCCCTGCAGATCCGTCACAATAATAAGCACGCTGCCGAGAAGATAGCGGACGCGCTGAAGGATTTCGAGATCAAGAATATCATTCGCGCGAATGAAGCGTCGGCCGCAAACATGGCGATCCGGAATGGTGTGATCGCCTTTGCTTTGGCGATGACATTCAGCCTATTTCTACCGCCGAAGCCTGAGCCGCCGGTCACGCCGAACATTCGGGTCAATGTTGACATGCGAACGATGCCGTCGTGGCCATGCACATGCGGAATCTTTTCCAGGTTGGACAAGGAAGGTGCCCTGCTGCTGGCGTGCCCTCCATTTCTCCAGACAGTTCAGCCCTTGAGAGAATGCTATGATGGCCCCCTTGGGGGGCGTCTTCAGCGCTGAGTGTGGATAATTTTGCTCTCGTCCTCGAAACCGCTGTTGCAGGAGCTTAACGGAGGCAGAACCGCGCTTTTTTACCCCGACAGTGCGTGATACCGAGCTTTCGTAAGAACCTGTAATCCAGACCCGTCACATGAACAGACGGTACGGATAGACGCTTTTTGGCAGGTCTGGGACATTAGCGATCGTTCGCGCGAGCCGCTGTGAATAGCGGATGCTCACCGGGACCGGATCGTAAAGCGCGTCATTGTTCCAGTCCATCTTGGTCAAAGCCAGCGCTTCATGGGCAGATAGTTCGAGCGGTCCGCTCCCGGCGTGCCTGATCAACTGCAGCGGCTTGGGAATGCTCTTTTTGCCCTGATAGTAGTCGCCCTTGGTCGAGACTTCAGGTGCATTGCCCGCCACCCATACAAGCGCTGAATTCCCGGACCTGATGACACAGGTTCCTCTGGGGACGGGATAGCCGGATGGCTGCGAAGGTGGGGTCTTTCGCCCTGACGAGATGAGCCACACGCCACGCCAACCGGGGGACGGATTGATTTCGATACACTCTATTTCCGGAACACCGGCAAGAGCGTCGAATGCACCGTCGATCTCGGATTGTTTGAATGCGGTCGTCTTGTGAATCACCAGCCGCTTCGGAAGGATCCCGCCGTTGCGGCCCTGATAAAGTTCCAGGCTGCGGGCAAGCACGGCTCGCATGTCGTCCCTGCTTAGAAAAGGGTTGCGGCGGGCTTCGGCGGCATCCGCAACTGGATCGCGCGCTTCGAACGCGACAAACTGCATTCCGCCGCCATCCATGTCGAAAACCTGCGAGCAACATGTCACGTAATGTGCGTCGCTCTGATCTCCTCTCAGCGCATAGGCCAGACCGATATAGGCCGTATCGAGGGGAACGCCTTTCAGGGGGGCGAGTTTCCAGGGCGTGCCGGCGGCTTTCACATAAAGAGCTATCGCCAGACGCCAGGAACGGGATGCCGCGTGCGAGAACGAAAAGACGCGGTCGTTGATGACCTGGGTCGGAATGTTGTATTTTGCGCCGAGCGCCTTCAGCGCGTCGTGGGCGTCGAAAAACTTGCCGCGCGTTGCGGCTGCCCAGTCGTCGGGAAAATGCACCAGAACAACATCGAATTCTGCCCTGACGGCGTCCAGCCGCCGCAAGGCGTCTTCCATAGCAAGGAACAAACGAGATTGGGCGTCGCCCTGGCCAGGAAGCTGATCAAGAGCGTCCGGCCACCTGATGTGTGTGCCTCGTCCTGCGGGTTCGAGGCTGACCTGAAAAAGTGCCTCGAAACCGGGATAGGGCGGCACGTATTCGGATCGGTCACTCGGCTGGTAAGTGTTGCGTAGCGACGCCATCAACTCGCCGCGGCGTCTGAACGTGGCGTCGGGCCCGACAGTCGCAATCCGCAGTTTTGATGTGTAGCCGCCAAAAGAACCCTTCGAGTAAGGCCCGAAATTAAGCAGGCCCCGCAGCGGATGCACATCGACCTGCGTCTCGTCGGCGGCCGAAAAGGAAAGCAGCGGCTCGTCGAGGAGCGAGAACGGCGGAAGCTTCGAGGCCGGACCTTGGGTTGCCATCATTTCTTCCTGTCGAAATAGCGGTGGTGATGGCTCGGGCGGCTCCATCCCGTCACCTCGGACAGGCGAAACACGGCATCCACTCCCGCGCCATCTGAAAGGCCAAACGCTTTCGTCTCGCCGTCGGTCGAACGGGTCAAGAGGCTCGCCCATGCGTGGATAATGGCGGCCCATTGCCTGTTGTATCTCTGCGCCCAGCGCTCCCGTCGCCAGTCACCAGCGGGATCGCCGGAATAACGCTCGCGAGGCAGCGACAGCTGATCACCCAACGGTTCCCCGTCAGGAATACCGGCATCTGTTGCGCGATCGGTCCTTGGGAGATCGACATGAGTATATGGCTCGAACCCACACCACCAGCGGCCGTCGATCTGCTCAAGCTTCAACTGGATGCCTTCCGAGTACGGGAACCCCAGCAAGGGCACGACTCCGGTCAGCGGGCTTTGATAGGCGTCGCGGAGTTGTTTCAAAGACTGGTTGCGCCTCTGGCGCCTCTGCTCGTCTTCACCCTCGCGTGGCGATGATACGGTCAAGGAGTGTCCCGAGCGTCGCAGACGTGGAATAAGCGGACGCCAATGCGAAAAAGCGGTCACCAACGCATCATAAAGAATGCCGAGAGCCCAGCTATCTGCCTCCGGGTCAAGGGCAACGGTCCCGGCAAGTCTCGGATTTAGCGGGGACAGAGCCTTCAAAATCTCTTGGTCATTCCCGAATGCTGCGATTTCACGGCCGTTCGCCGCGACGATCGCCCGGCATTTCGCCGCCTTGAGAAACTCTCTTACGGCAGGTGATGTTGTGGCCTGTCCTACGGCAATCTTTCGCGCATGCGATGGAAGCGACTCTACCAGGAGGGCGGAATATCGCAGAACCGGAAAGGCCCGCGCCTCTGATGTGGGTATGGTGACCGGGATCAGCCGAGAATTCGGTCGGGTTTTCATGATGTGATCGTGCAATTCGCTCGGCAGGTCAACCATCCGGATGACGTCCGCCGCAAGCTCATCCAAGGTTGCACATTCGACGACGGCTACGTCGACCCCGGCCTGCTGTGCTTTTGTCAGAAATTCGGTCACCGCCGGAAGCAGACGGGATGCGGACGAAGCCATCCAATAGAGCCCGTTGGGGAAGGGCGACCGCTCGGTGAGAACAGACGACAGTGCCTCCATCACAGAGGCATCACGCCCGCTATATCCGATGAAAACCATGCCAAACCTTTTGCTGGCCTCCACCAGCACATGCCGCATGCGCTCGTCTTGTTTCTCCAGCTCGGAGCCGGTGTTCTTGATGGATATCTCCTGATAATCACCATGGAGTTTAGCGACGAGCGGCCAGTCCGACTCATTGAGACAGCGCAGCGCCCGTTCAGCTGAATCGATCCCGGCGACCGTTGGCCTGCGCCGCGTTGCAACGGGAAGCAGGTCGTTTGCCGAAAGGGTTGCGTCCTCGATTAAAGGGTCGAAATTCGTGGTGAACACGCAATCGGTCTTGCCGCCGGCGATCAGGCTCGCCAGGACCTTCTGCCCGAAGCATGGAGACCCTTTTGAGATAGCGTCTTCGATATACTGCCGGCGATGACGCGCCTGTGGGTAGACCGCTTCGAAAGCAGCCGCATATTCCGTGGGATCTCCATCGGGCGGCAGCAGGGATGTGCGGCGAAAAAACGCGTCGATACGGTCGATCCAGACCGGATCGCCGGTATCTATTTCCCGCTTTGAGAGCTTGTTCTCACGGCAGAAAATCTGCGCTTTGAAATCGCGGATCATCGCGTAACCGGTCGGAATTCCGGAAGCCGCTGATGCGCCAGCACCCAAAAACCATGCGACCAGATTCGGTCTCAGGGCGAGAGCCGTCGAAAAAGCTCCCGCCGAAATAGCCGGAATGGGTGGAATAGCTATGCTCCTCTTTCACGCGATTCTCGATCTTGTATAATCTATTCAAAGGCGCGGGGCCTAACGCGAAAGAACAGCCTGCAGGCTAATCCACCGTTACTGCAGGACGGACAGGTGAGGGGCTGATCGATGGCAAGAATTGATGTCGGATTACGGCAAGCCCGCAAGCTCGTTAACCTGCCTTTCGACGAACGCCTGGCGTTTATTTCAGAAGGGTTGCCAATACCGCGCGGGGGCTCTATGCGGCATCCGAAGCGGTCTCGCAAATGCCGCGCGAGTCCATGGTACTCAGGGGTCACGCCGAAGAGGAAGCCGCCAAGATACTCATCCTCATGGACATCATTCGGTGCCCTAAAAAGCAGATTTCAGGACGCATCGGCGTGTTGATAGGATGGTATTATGATCATCTGGCCCGTCTCCTTTATGCCGAGGCCTGCCAGTGGCGCCCGGCCGATCTAAAGGAGCTGCGTGGGATCATCGATCGGCGTCGGATGACCCATTATGTCGAAGGCAATATGGGAGAATTCATCGTACCGAACGATTTGATCTATCGGCGCGAAACGAGGCTATATGCCGATATCGAAGCCCTGGATGATGGTAGCCTGCAATGGGTTCCACCGTCCGGCTATGTCGGCTTCTACAATCCCAAGCCTGATGCTTTGGTCGTCGCGGAAGCGCTTGCCGCGTTCGGTGCATTTACGATCGAAGGCCTGGAGCTGATCTCGTCCATCTGGAGCGAGGTCGATTTTCAAGATGAGACGTCGGCGCAGGAAAACGATCGGCTGATTGACGCTACGCTCACGCAATTGGTCGAAAGAAAACTAGCATCGAGGAGCGCGACGACGGAGAGTGCTCGCGACCTGTACGGACGTTGGCAGATGCCACTTTATGCGCTCGATATGAAGGCGAGAGAGGTTGCCCGATCTGCCTTGGAGGCAGAACAGGAGCGGCTGCTTCTGGTGGAAATGGGTGTTGAAAACGAATATTGACACGGAGATAAATCGCAGCGCAGGTCGTAGCAATCGCGGCGCTGCCTGGGGTTCCGTGACGTCCACGCCGAAATCGGACATCTAGCCATTTGGCCGTTTCATCATTGTATTGATCGGCAAGCTGCGGCAAAGACGGAGCAAGCGCGAAGTTCTCGTGCGATCGAAACCCCAGCCGTGCGTATGACCGTCACCTATACGATGGAGGGCCGCCGCGATGCATTCGAACTGAGAGGTCGGAAATATGCTTGTTGACAGGGCTGCGGGTGAACGGCAGAACGCCGATGTTCAAGTCGAGGAAGTGGGCAACGTCCCCTACGTTACAGTGGAATTCTTCGCGCTTTTCTCGCGCCTTGAGTTCGCCCTGCTTGCGTCCGGGTACGCGGGGGGTGAGATTGGCGGGAATGCGTGGGTGCTTTGGGACAGCGTTGCGAAGGACCTCCACAAGTCTTTCCTCGCTGAGGTGTCCGCCGACGTCGAGGCTGCGATCCTGTTTCGCGAACCGGCGCGCACCTTGATCAAGACCGCGGACGGGGGATGTGAATTTCGAGATGCGTTGATTCCTGAGACCGCCGTGGATGTGCTTCTTCAGGTGAGGACGATACGGAACAACCTCTTCCACGGCTCGAAGGTGTATTTCACGGACCGTGACAGGGAACTTGTTTCAGCAGGTATACGCGTGATCCGTCTTATGCTTGACGCGATTGAGAGGTCCGAGAAAACGAGAAGGATCCAGGCCGCCTGGGGCTATGCGCATGTAGGCCATCAATAATGGATGAAGAGTTCTCTGCTCGCGTGTCACCAATCCCCATTCTATCCGTCGCGAGTTCGTGAAGTCCAGCATGGTTCACGGCAGCCGAAGTGAGCTGGAGATTAGGCCTCTCGCCGGATCTGGCCGAGCAGGCGTTTGAGGTTCTCGAATACGAGTGATTGCACCGCGGTCGGATCACGTCCGATCTTGGCGGCGAGATGTTTGATGCAGATACCGACATCTTTCGGGCGGCTAGCCTTGCCGCCCGTTTCCGTGAACGGGCCATCTGTCTCCGTCAGCATCGCCTCCTCCGGAATGGCCTTCAGCAACTGCTCGGCCTTCGATCCGGTCAACATGCGGTCGTTAATGGAGAACATGCAGCCGAGCTTAGCAGCCCGACGCGCTTCCGAGGGTGAACCGGAAAACCAGTGAAATACCGGGATGTTCGCCGAGAGATCGAGATTTTCCTCAAGCATGTCCAGGACTAGAGAGGCTGATCGGACCGCATGTATGGACAGGGCCTTGCCACCCTCGGACGAGCAAGCTTTGAGGACACGTTCGAAGACGTGCTTCTGTTCTGGCAGCGACCTGGCGTATTGAGGACTGGCATCGATACCTACTTCGCCTACATAGGCGGTCTCATGGAGAAGCTTTTCCCAGAGATCGATCTCGTTGCCATGTGTACCGACAAGCTGCGGATGGAGGCCAAGCCCGACACGGATGTACTTGGTCTTGGATGCGACGGCCTTGTTCTTCGTCCACGCTCTCGGCGTGGTGGTGACCGCAAGCGTGTAGATGGAAAGCCTCTCGCACTCGGCGACGAGGGCCTCGAAATCTGGGTAGAGGTCGAGGTGGCAATGGAAGTCTACAAAACGGGTCAGGTGTCGGCCTCTGAAGATATGGTCTCGATCCCTTTCAGGAACGCTGCGACCTCCTCCATACCTCTCGAGTAGACACCTTCCAACCCCTCGATCTTGTCCAGATCTTCCATGAGGGGGCCAGTCTTGTAAATAAAGGATCGGGTTCGGGTCGGATCCTGACGGAGCCGTTCGATCGCGTATTCGAAGCCGCGGTACTGCTCGCCTTTCTTGTTCGTGCTATCGAGGTCCGAATTCGCGGGATCTTCCATTCGATACCTGGACGGATCGGCCATGACCTCCGCCCCCTTGAGAAAGGCGGCGCGTCGGATGATGCAGGGCAGACAATAACCGCAGTGAGGCTCGCTGCTACCCTCCCACCTGCCGTGCGCGGGCTTGGCGCAGGAAATCGACAACCCCGCGGTCGCCTTGAGGATATCCGGACGTGCGCACTCAAGGATCATCTCGCCTTTGGTCCTGTTCCAGTACGGGTTCTGGACTGTCCCGGCAATGCCAAGGATCTTCAACAGGTCGTTCCAGCGATGGAAGTAGTAGGGATGCGTCGTCCTGGTGCTGTTGCTCGCCAGTCGTGTGGCATCGAGGGGCACGTTCAGCGAGATGAGGCCATTCTCCGGAACATAGATGGGGAAGGGCGCTCCCAGTGCCGAGCCTGCGAATGCGGCAAGCGCAATGAAGAGAAACGAGCGGCCGCGTGTCGAATTTTCACCGCCGAGTTCGGGGAAAACATTCAGGACTTTTCCGGTAGGGAAGGCCAACCGCATTGGAGAGCGGTTGCGGAAGGCCCGTGTGGCGAGGTCATAGACATCTTTCTGGGGCTTGCTGATCGCACCGTCTGCCTTGTGGCTGACGAAATAGATGTTCTCGGCCCCATCATCGAGTTTATCGATTGCGCCGATAAGGCTATCGAGACCGCCCGAGAATAGCGAGACCGCATTGAAAGTTGGCGTCATCAAGCTGCCTTGCAGACGCGCTCGACCGAGTTCGCCGACCCAAGGTCTGAAATCCACTGTCCAAAGGTCGCCAGTCAGGAAACGCAGCATCGTTTCGAGGATGGGTTTCGCCGGATACCAGCTCACCGGGGTGGCCACGGGAAGATAGAGCCCGATCTCACGAGTCCATCCGTCCTGGGTTGAGCGTGCCCGGTTGACGCGGGTGTCGGCTAGGGAAACCAGCGTGGCCAAAAGCAGGAGCTCGAGACCATGTCCGGTCGGGACCCCCTCCGCCTTTCTAAGCTGTGACAGAGCGCTCTTGATGCCGAGCCTCAGATGACCGTCGTGCAGAATGTCGAAACGGTGGATCCGCTCGTCACCCCTCGGTGGGGGATCAAACCCGTCGGAAGGGCCAAGCAAGGGAGCTAGTACGTATCTGGTCACTGGTCATCTCCCTCGTCTTGTCCTGCCCGTTCGAGGATACCGTAGGCGGTCTCGTAGATGCGGTCTATCTGAGTGGAAACCTGTCCCTCGCGGAACACGCCCTTGGTCGCCTCCATGGCATTCTGAACACGTCCGAGAATCCATTCCCGGAATGAATCGTTTAACGAAACGGCGGAGGCTGCCGTCTCAGGCAGAGTGATCGCACCGTTCCCGACGGCGTTGAGCAGCCTGCTCATGATGGTGTTCGTGATGAAGCGTTCGAGTACGAAGTTGATCGTCGCGCTGTCGGGGCGCTCGAGACTGTCGATCATGTCCTTTGGCACCTCGTGCAGCGCCTCGGAATATGCGTCGCGGACGAATGCCTGGTCGAGGTCTCCGCCTGGTTCGCAGATGTAATCGATCAGAGCGTCGAAGATCTCTGCGGTCGAGCGTTGTGCCAGCGACGCAAGATCAAGGCGGCGCAATTCCTGGCGGATGTCCGAGCCCTCGGCGCCAGCGCGCATGAGGAGATCAACCAGCCGTCCAGCGGCACGTCGGTCAGTGCTGGCTCTTGCAGACGCGCCAGCTCCGCCGCCGGAACGAGACACGTATGACGAAGCGGATCTTCCGAAGGCTCTTTCCCGATCACCGGAATCCCCCGATCGCGCGCCCTTGTTGAAGGCTTTCCGACCTGGAGTGTACCGCTTATCGGAAGGAGGAGGTGGCGCTGGCGCTGCGGGAGGCGTCTGTGGTTGCGGATTCCCGGGCGGTGGCGCATCGGGCGGAGGGCCGCCACGTGGCGTATTTGGCGGTGGCTGATTACCCGGTTTCGGCTGGCTGGGCTGTCCAGGCTCTGGTGGTGCCCCCGGGGCGCCGGAGGGGTCGTCCAGCCAGGATGGCAGGAGCGGGTTCGAGTTCTTGCCGCCGTTGAAAGGTGTCGAGGTACCCATCAGCCTTCCCCGTCCACCTGGATCATCGATTTGAGGCTCTCGCTTCCAGTGGTCTTCCAGCCCTCAATGATCTGCTTGAGGCGAGCCTTTCCTGCCGGAGTCTTCACGGCCCGATTATGGCCCGACGCTGCCCATGCGCCGAGCTTGTCCGCAGGGAGCTGTGCCAGCAGTTCAAGGTATCTGCTCTCGAATTCAGGAACCTTCGTCAGGAACTGGATCATGCCTGTGACCGCTTGAGGCTTCCGCTCCCAATCCGTGGTCCTGAGTACTTTGGCGCGGAGTTCTTCGAAAACCAGCATCCGGTCTTCCGGGACGAGCGCGGCCACCGAGACGAGCGCGGTAGCTGCTGAAATGTCGTCTTTCGTGAGCTTGTCGATGATGACGAGAAGTCGCGGATCGAGTGCTGCCGCGAGCATCGCGAAATTCTTGACGTCATTGACCACGAACAGGTACGGCCTGAGGTCAAGCGTGCCGATCTTGAGTTCCTGCCCCGCCCAAGGAATGATGTTCGGCTGGATCATCCACGCATCGATCCGCGGTTCATGGGCCTGCGCGCTCGCCATCGGCGCGATCGATTCCACCTGGTCGCTCGCGGCGTTCTCCGTCGTCGCACTCTCGGCTGGTTTGCCCGTCTTGTCGCATCGCTGCTCCAGTCGCTGCAGGCTAGGGCTGATCCCATCCGGATTCGTTCCGACTTCACGTGCGATCTCTTCGAACACGTCAGGGAAGAATTGCTCGGCCAGCATGATCTTGGCGAGCACCTGGCTATCGATAGCGCTCTCGAAGCCTCTCTCCTTGGCCACGGCGATACGCAGGGTCAGGGAGTTCAGAAAGCGCTTGACGTTCCGCGGGTTGCCTTTTGTACCCGATGCCAGAACAGCCGATATCTGATCGACCATGGTAACCGCCGCTACAACATCGGAGTCGTATGCGTTGCCGAGGGCCTCAGCGACCTCGCTATCGCCGATCGACTTCTGAAGCCACGGTGTCGACATGTAGCTTTCGGCCTTCTTCAGTAGGGCCTTGAACTGATCGCTTTCCTCGCCCACCAGAGACCCCACCGCCAACAGAGTGAGGTACGTTTTCGTCTCAGCCTCACCCATGGCAGGAATGCGGAACGGAACCTGGATGAGTTTCTCGAGATAGGCTCGCGGATAATCCTGGGTCGCGTTCCCTGCAGGGAGCTCGGGGAAATGCCGAGTGACCGCGTACCTGATCATCGCCTCATCCGCGCCTATGACGAAGGCGGTTCGCGGCAGCATGACAAATAGCCGGATTGCCTCCAGTGTCTCGATCGCAGTCTCGGGAAGGCATCGATCAAGGTCGTCCACAAGGACGATCAGGCGCTCGATATCCGCTTTTTCAATGAGTTTCTGGAAGGCGCTGTTGAACTCGCGGATGTTCTTCGCAACCGTCGGCTTGTCTTCGGCATCCTTGAGGTAGCCCTTCACACCCTCGGCGGCCGCCTCAACATTTTCCTGTGTCGCCCATTCTCCGCCTGTGATTTTCCCCATCGCGAACTTTGCGAGGTCTATGGCCTGATCAGGCGAGGGCAATCCGGTGGCGGCCGTGAAGGCAAGACCGCCCGCCTTTTTTGCTGCCTTGAGCCAGTCGATGCGTTTGACGACATCGAGGATCTGTTCCTTGGCCTTCGCGTAGATAGTTTTGTTTGCGATCAACTGATCGACCACGCCCTCGATCAAGGCGATCTTGGCATCCTCGAAACCTTCGAATTGCCAACCGTTGAAGCGGATTACCAGCGTCTTTCCACCAGGAAACTGGTGCTCGGCGATCATTTCGAGAACGCTTGACTTGCCAGCACCCCAATAACCATGAACGCCGATCGTGAGAGGCTTTGTTCCGCTTCCGGCGATGATGCCTAGGATGGTGGTTGCTATCGCCTTGTTCCGGAGAAGATCAATCTTCGTTTCGTGGTCGCTGATATACCCCAGCTTCCGGGCATGAGATGCGTCTGCCAAGCGATATCTCCGCTGAATGCTCAACCTAGGATAACAACTTGGCTCCAGCTGCGATTTACTTGTCAATTACTTCATTGCCAGCCACGCAAAGAACCGGGGCTGTATCCACAATCTTCTGAATGCAGATGGACGTGAGTTCTTTGCAAAGAGCATCAAGCCGACCTGGCAAAAATCTGGCGACGGATAGCGTGCTCGCGATAATGCCGTCCATCATAGCCTACTTTCTGGCAGAATCGAAAATCGTGAGTTATTTCAATGCGAGAATCTTGATGCACAAGGGGTCGCTGGTTCGTATCTCTTCAAGGCGTTCACGACCCGCACCGGTGGATACAGTCCAGCGGCCGAAGCTAGACGCGTTCGTTTCGACGATCGAGCATTGGCTCGACGAGGACTTGAAGGTGCCGCGCGAGCAGCGCCATACGGCCGAGCGGGTGTTCGACCGAAGGCTTGACGAGTGTGGGATCACCTGCAGCTACACGATCATCAAGGACTATATGCGCGAGGGGGATCAGGGCGAAGGTCGAAGGACGCCCTACATGTGATGTGTTCGCCGCAAGCTTTGGAGCTTCTCTTCGAAAAAAGCTACAGCGAGTTCAACCGCCGAGCGGCGTTATCAGCTTCTCATCGAGCCAGTTGCCGACTAGGCGATCTACATGCTGGATCCGGCATGGAACATCACGAGCGAACGGTCGACGGTTTAAAAGCTGCTGACTTTTGCAACCAATTCAATGGCTTTGCGTTTAGACCCGATTCAGAGGAACGTTTTCCGGGGGAAGAATGAGCGAGGGCGCAATAAGCGCTGACGAGTGGCGTCAGATTGTCGACAGCGCGGTTGGTACGGCGATTATCACCACTGACCTCGAAGGCCGGGTGACCAGCTGGAACGAGGGCGCCTCACGGATGCTGGGCTGGACCGCCGCTGACGTTCTGGGCGAAACACTGGAGCGCTTGTTCCCACCCGGAGAGGGTGCCGCAGCGCTCCGACAAGAGATGAACGATGCGCTGACGATAGGCCGCGGCGGCGGTACGGATGGCTGGCGTATCCGTCGTGATGGATCAAAGATCTGGGCCGTCGGCGAGATGTCGCCGATCCGCGATCAGGCCGGTACGGTGATCGGGTTCACGAAGATCCTGCGCGATCGCACGGAGGAGCGGGCGGCTGAGGAGGCGATTGCGGCGGAACGCCGCGCGCTCGAGATACTCAACCTGGCAGGCTCCGCCCTTGCGGCCAAGTCCGATCTTCAGGAACTCGTCCAGATCGTCACTGATGCGGGCGTTGAGCTGACCGGCGCTCAATTTGGTGCCTTTTTCTACAATGTCGAAAATGAGGCCGGAGAGAGCTATATGCTCTACACCCTCTCCGGCGTGCCAGCCGAAGCCTTCTCCAAGTTCCCAATGCCACGTAATACCGCGGTGTTCGCACCGACCTTCGGAGGTGAAGGTATCGTTCGATCCGACGATATCACCATGGATCCACGGTACGGCAAGAACGCGCCACGCGCCGGCATGCCCGAGGGACATCTTCCTGTTCGCAGCTATCTGGCGGTGCCGGTCATCTCGCGTACCGGAGAGGTGACGGGGGGCCTGTTCTTCGGCCATGCCGATGCGGGCGTCTTCGACGATCGTTCGGAGCGGGGCCTGGAAGGCCTTGCGGCCGAGGCGGCGGTCGCAATCGACAACGCCAGGCTATTCCAGGCACTCGAACGCGAGCTCGCGCAACGCCGTAAAGCGGAAGGCGAGCTGGCGGACAGTGAGGCGCGATTGCGGCTGGCGACCGAAGCGGCCGAAATTGGCACCTGGGACTACGATCCCGCGTCGAACGCGCTTCGGTGGGACGTTCGCTGCAAGCAGCTTTTCGGTCTGTCGCCGGAGGCGACAGTCACCTACGAGGGGTCCTTTATCGCGGGAATTCATCCGGACGACCGCGAGCGCGCGGATGAGGCCGTCCGCCGCGCGATCGATCCCCAGGGCTCAGGGCGCTACGACATCGAATATCGCACGATTGGCATTGAGGACGGCAGGGAGCGGTGGATAGCGGCGAGCGGACGCGCGTTCTTCAGTACGGATCAAGGAACGCGATTTGTCGGAACCGTGATCGACATCACCGAGCGGAAGGCGACCGAAGAGCGGCTGCAGCAGCTCAACGACCGTTTGGAAGAGCAGGTGGAAGCCGAGATCGCCAAACGCGGCGAAGCAGAAGAGGCGCTCCGCCAAGCCCAAAAGATGGAGGCTGTCGGACAATTGACCGGGGGTATCGCGCACGACTTCAACAACCTTCTAGCCGGGATCAGCGGGAGCCTGGAAGTTATCGAAAGACGACTGTCTCAAGGCCGGAGCGATGGCATCGATCGCTTCATTAGGGGTGCACAGACCTCCGCGCAGCGTGCCGCGGCGCTGACCCAGCGGCTGCTTGCCTTCTCCCGCCGCCAGACCCTCGATCCCAAACCGACCGACGTGAACCGGCTGGTCTTCGGTATGGAGGATCTCATTACGCGCACCGTCGGCCCGGCCATCAAGGTCGAGGTTGTCGGTGCCGCGGGCCTCTGGCTGACCCGGATCGACACCGCCCAGCTCGAAAGCGCGCTCCTCAACCTCGCCATCAACGCTCGCGACGCGATGCCCGGGGGCGGCAAACTGACGATCGAGACTGCGAACAAGTGGCTGGACAACCGTGCCGGGCGGGAGCGCGACCTGCCCCCGGGACAATATATCTCGGTGTGCGTCACCGACACGGGGAAAGGCATCCCGAAAGACATTGCCGACCGGATCTTCGATCCGTTCTTCACGACCAAACCGATCGGTCAGGGCACGGGCCTGGGTCTTTCCATGATACACGGTTTCGTGCGGCAGTCCGGCGGCCAGATCCGCGTCTACAGTGAGCCTGGGCACGGAACGACGATGTGCCTCTATCTCCCCCGCTATACCGGCGAGATCACGGACGATGCCGAGGCAGTGGACACACCGATCCCGGAAATGGGTGCCGGCGAAACCGTGCTCGTCATCGACGACGAACCGACCGTCCGAATGCTGATCGTGGAAGTGCTCGAGGAGGCGGGATACGTCGCGCTTGAAGCGGAAGACGGTCCGTCGGGACTGAAAATTCTTCAAACCGACGTCAGGATCGATCTGCTCATAACCGATGTCGGCTTACCCGGTGGCTTGAACGGTCGTCAGGTCGCCGACGCTGCCCGGCTCACCCGGCCGGACCTGAAGGTTCTCTTCGTCACCGGTTTCGCGGAGAACGCAGCTGTCGGCAACGGTCATCTTGAGGCCGGCATGGAGGTGATCACCAAGCCGTTTGTAATGACTGAGCTGGCCAACAAGGTCACCGACATGATCGAAAATCGCCATACGGGTGCTTGATCAACGTTGATTCTCCCGCGCCCGTGGCTGCCATCCGTCGCGGCGCCGGCGGAGCAGCTGGTCGGTCGCCAGTTTACACGTCGTCGGCCCGAGGCCGCAGGTTGAGTTCCTTTCAAGACCTGAGAGCCCCCTGCGATAGATCTGGCATTATCGCGTCCGTTGATTACCGCAGCACGTCGCTTCAGAAGCCTTCCGCCCGGAGCCCAGCAGCCAATCTTCTTACACACAAAGTTTGCAACGCCAGGAACTTCGTCATCACGAAGATGCCGTGGCGCGTTCGGTTGCGCACTCAAATCAGAGGCCAGGGAACTCGCGTCCCCTGCGCTGGTTTGTCGGGACGAAACGAATGGAGGTCCTTAATGGACAAGGTCATCGACGTCGATTTCCACGTCACCTGGCAATCGCCCGTCTTCGTCCGGATTGGCAACGGCATGAGGGAACGCATTGACGGGCCGGACGCGGCGTTGGCGGCGCTTCTGCACCGCTGGCCGTCTAGCAGTCAATCGGAATATGCCATAGCCAAGCGTCGCTGCGTCGACGCGATCGCAAGGCACGGCAGCCCGGAGCTTGCCCGCGTCGCCTTTGTTGAAGCGGCAGTCTCGGCTAGGGTGCTCGGATGATAGGATTGGAGTGGCGGCCCACACGAAGCTTCCCGCTATCCGCCGGCCTGCTCTTGGGCTTGGGCCTCGGAGGCTTCTTCGATGGCATCGTGCTCCACCAGCTTCTGCAGTGGCACCATATGCTCAGTTCCTGGTATCCGATCACCACGATCGAGAACCTTGAGCTGAACACCTTCTGGGACGGCGTCTTCCATTCTGGTACCTACGTCTTCGTGCTCGCCGGACTCTTCATCCTGTGGCGGTCTGGCCGCCTCAGCCATTTTCGCTGGTCGACAGCCGACCTCGTCGCGACAATGCTGATCGGCTTTGGAGCATTCAACCTGGTCGAAGGCATTGTCGACCATCAGGTTTTCGGCCTCCACCACGTCAACGAAACCGTTCCTCGCGGAGAGTGGCTCTTCTGGGACCTTGGCTTCCTTGCCTGGGGTGGGGCGATGGTCGCCATCGGCGTAATGATCATGAGGCGACGAAATGGCTGAGATGTTGCGTGAACTCCGCACGGCGTTGATCTGGGCTGCTTTCGGTCTTGGTCTTGTCTTCGCCACGCGACCAGTGTGGTCGTTTCTTCTCTTCGGCCCAAACCTCACGCTTGAAGACCTGCTCTCATTGCGCTGCTTTGGCCTGCCGACATGAAGCGCCGGTCGAGCGCGCGACCTATCCCAAGCAATCGACGGAGCTGATCCATGACTGCGTATCCCGACCGACATGGCCTTGATGCCCTACACCGTGCCTCCCGCCATGTCGTCATCATTGGCGGCGGTTTCGGCGGCCTGGCCTGTGCCATGGAATTAGGCAACGCCCCAGATATTGATGTGACGGTCGTCGACCGTCGCAATCACAATCTCTTTCAGCCCCTGCTATACCAGGTCGCGACCGCCGTCCTGTCGCCGGCAGACATCGCCGAACCGATCCGCAAGACACTTGCCTGTTTCAAGAACATCAACATGATCATGGCAGAGGTGGTCGGCATCGATCCGCCGTCGCGCACGCTGTCACTGTCTGATGCCGATCTGCTGTCCTATGATCAGCTCGTCATCGCCACCGGCTCCGATTACAACTATTTCGGCCATGATGAATGGCGACAGTTCGCACCCGGCCTGAAGAGCATTCACGAGGCGCGGCAGATCCGTCATCGGCTGCTTCTGGCCTTCGAAAAAGCAGAGCGGGCGAGGAGCGAGCCGGAGAAGCAGGCGTTGCTCACCAGCATCGTCATTGGCGGGGGACCGACGGGCGTAGAAATGGCCGGTGCCATCTCCGAACTCGGTCGCTTCATGATCAGCCGCGACTTTCGAAACCGGCAGCCCGACAATCTGAAAGTGATCCTCGTGGAGGCGGGACCACGCATACTCGCCGCCTTTCCCGAACATCTCTCTGCATACGCCAAGTCCTACCTAGAGAAGATCGGCGTCGAGGTCCGCACAGGCAGGCGGGTGATGGACATTCGCGCCGACGGAGCCGACATCGAAGGCGAGTTCGTCCCCGCCGGATCGATCATATGGGGCGCGGGCGTTAAGGCTTCACCCGCCCATTCATGGCTCGGACTAACCGGTGTCGCAGGCGGTCGAATACCCGTCGACAACGAACTTCGTGTGATCGGGTTTGATGACATCTACGCCATCGGCGACACATCTGCGCTGGCCGGGTCGGATGGAAAGGTTCTCCCCGGTCTCGCGCAGGTCGCCAAGCAACAAGGAACATATCTCGGACGACGCCTACGATCGGGAAGCGGAGGGGAAGGCTTCAAGTTCAAGAACCGCGGCAATACGGCGGTGATCGGCCGGAACGCCGCCGTCTTCGACTTTGGAAAATGGACGTTGAAAGGCCGGGCGGCCTGGCTGCTTTGGGCACTCGTTCACGTCTATCTCCTCATCAATTTCGAGAAGCGCCTTCTTGTCGCCATCCAGTGGGTAGGGCGGTACCTCACGCGACAACGCGGTGCGCGGATCATCGACGAAACGGCCGAGGAGGCCGAAGCCGGCCGTCACTATGCCGCTCGTGACGACGCTAGCGACAGCCTGGTTGAAGTCGGACGATCTTAAACGCAATGCTCTGCCTTACCGTCGAAGCAAAACCTGCAGCGTCCTCGAGCGTACCAACGGCGCAGCCCTGGAACTTCAACGTGCCCTCATAGTTTTCAATTCCCGCTGGAAACTCTTGGAGATTGCAATGAAGTCTGCCGTAGCCCTTGTCACTGGAGCGGGATCTGGAATCGGGAAGGCGGCGGCATTGGCCTTAGCAAGCAATGGATTCGCGATTGGGGCGCTCGGACACACGAGGGATGAGATCTCCTCTACGGTTGAAGAAATTTCTCAGGCTGGAGGTGAAGCCGTTCCGCTTCTCGCCGACATCTCCGATGAGCGTCAGATGACAGATGCTGTCAATCAGCTCGTCGCGCGCTTCGGCCGGCTCGATGTTGTCGTCGCCAATGCGGGCATTAACGGTGTGTTTGGGCGCCGTGACGATCTGAAGCTCGCCGAATGGAACCAGACGATCTCGGTCAACCTGACCGGGACCTTTCTGACAATCCGTGCGACCGTACCAGAACTGAAACGCTCAGGTGGCGGCTCCATCGTCGTCGTCTCCTCGATCAATGGAACCCGCACATTCACGACCCCGGGGGCCACAGCTTATACGGCGACCAAAGCCGGGCAGGTCGCGATGGTCCAGCAACTCGCCCTGGAGCTTGCCCGCCACCGCATTCGCATCAACGCCGTCTGCCCTGGTGAGATCGAGACCAATATCGACGCGAACACCAATCTGCGCAAAGAAGACGAGACCGCGATCCCAGTCGTGTGGCCCGAAGGCCAGGTACCGATTACGGGAGGCCGCCCGGGTCGCAGCGAAGATGTCGCTGACGTGATTGCCTTCCTGGCGTCCGACAAGTCCCGCCACATCACCGGCTCCCCAATCTGGGTGGACGGCGGACAGGGACTACTCCGTTAGTGGTATGATTTCCAAGATAGGATGATGTAGTGATCGAATATGCATTTGGCCCCCTGATTTATAAAGACAGTGTCGAGTTCCGGTTATGGGCTCCCCTGAAAGACAAAATTCATGTCAGGGCCGGGGAACGCGAGCCCGAGCCGATGGAGCGAAGCGGCGACGGCTGGCATCGATGCCGACTAGATGGCGTCGAGCCAGGCAGTCGCTATACCTTCGTGATGCCTGACGGCTCGGAGGTGCCGGACCCGGGATCGCGCCATCAGCCGCAAGATGTGCATGGCCCAAGCGAAGTTATCGATCTGGCTCGCTACGAATGGAAGACCAGCGCATGGTCCGGTCGTCCCTGGGAGGAGATGACTATCTATGAGCTGCACGTCGGCGCCTTTACATCGGAAGGAACGTTTCTGGCGGCGATTGGAAGGCTTGATCATCTGGCGGAGCTTGGCGTTACCGCGATCCAGATCATGCCGGTCAGCGATTTCCCCGGCCGATACAATTGGGGTTATGACGGAGTGCTTCCCTACGCACCAGACAGCAGCTACGGCCGTCCCGAAGACTTCATGGCACTCGTCGATGCGGCCCACGAACGCGGCATCAGCGTCTTCCTTGACGTCGTCTACAACCATTTCGGCCCGGATGGAAATTACCTTCCAACTTATGCGCCGCTGTTTACGGAACACCACAAGACGCCGTGGGGTAACGGTGTCAACTATGATGGCGACGGGTCAAAACCCGTTCGTGAATTCATCATCCAGAACGCGATTTTTTGGATCCAGGAATTTAGGCTGGACGGTCTGCGCCTCGACGCGGTGCATGCCATCAAGGACGACAGCGAAGAACATCTTCTCCAGGAGCTCGCCAGACGGGTCCGCGATGTGGCCGGCGCTCGGCATGTTCACCTGATCGTGGAGAACGAGGACAATGACAGCGATCTGTTGCAGCGGGACGAGCGGGGAAGCGCCGTCCGCTTCACCGCTCAATGGAACGATGACGTGCATCACGTCCTGCACATCGCAGCGACCGGCGAGACTTTCGGCTACTACCAGGATTATGCCGATGATGCTGCAAAGGTCGGCCGGGCACTCGCGGAAGGTTTCGTGTTCCAAGGCGAACACATGCACTACCGCGGCGGAACCCGCGGCAAGCCGACGGCTGATCTACCGCCGACCGCCTTCATCTCCTTCATCCAAAATCATGATCAGATCGGCAATCGGGCGCTCGGCGATCGCATGATTTCCTACCGGCCGCTGGAGCCGCTCAAAGCGGTGACCGCGGTTTATCTGCTGTCCCCGCAAATCCCGATGCTGTTCATGGGCGAAGAGTGGGGCGCGCAAGAGCCGTTTCCGTATTTTTGCGACTTCGACGAAGACCTGAACGAGAAAGTGAGGAAGGGACGTCGCGAGGAGTTGTCGCGTCTTCCCGGATTCGATGCCGACGACCTGCTTGATCCCACAGCGAAATCAACTTTCGAAGCGGCAAAACTCGACTGGTCCAGGCTCGTTGATCCGAATGCGTCTGATATACTCGCCTTTTACAGGACACTTCTTGCTCTGCGGCACCAACGGATCGTGCCGCTTTTGAAAGGCATTGGCGGGGGCGGCGGTTCCTTCCGCCAGGAAGGCAGCGTGACCGCCGTTGCGTGGACGCTGAAAGATAGGGCGACCCTACACTTGATTGCGAACCTGTCGGACGAGCCGGCGCGGTTCCCGACGTCGCCGGCAGCTGAGCGGATTTTTTCTCTGGGATCATCCACCGATGAAACTTTATCACCTTGGGCCGTCATCTCCAGCATTCAATCCACTGAGTTTTGAGTCGAAAGTTTTCGCAGAAAGTGATGTTCCATGGATTCGCATCTCGATCGATTGGCCAAAGAGCACGGGATCAGCCTGACAAGGCCGAGCCCGGAAAACGTCGAGGTGCCGATTGCCGATAGCGTGAAACGCAAGGTTCTTGCCGCTCTCGGCGTCGCGGTTGATAGCGGACCACGAACACCCGTTCGAAGAAGTGCCACAAACCAATCCTCCGAAAAGATCATTCCCCAATCCTTCCTTCCGGAACTTCTTGAGAAGGACCGTGTGTGGGGTATCAGTCTGCAGCTCTATGAACTGCGCTCGGAACGCAACTGGGGCATTGGCGACTTCGAAGACCTGGTCGATACGGCCCGTTTTGCCGCCTCGCTTGGCGCAGATTTCATCGGGCTCAACCCGCTGCACGCGCCGTTTCTCGCCGACCCCGATCGGTGCAGCCCGTATGAGCCTTCGAACCGGCAGATGCTCAATCCTCTCTACATCGCTGTCGACAAGATAGCTGGCTTTGAAAGCACGCCTGAGCTTGACGCGAGGTTACAGGAGCTGCGGTCAACCGAACTCGTCGATTATGTCGGGGTGGCCGAGACTAAACTGACGGTTTTGCGGGAACTCTGGGCGAGTTGGCGATCCTCATCAGACAAGTTGTCGGGTGCTCGGCAAGACTTCGTTGCTTTCGTCAAGGACCGGGGCGAAATCTTGCGGCGGCACGCGGTCTTCGAAGCGCTATCAGCGTCCATGGGCAGACAGGGCAATGGCACGGGCTGGAAATCCTGGCCCGCGGCGTATCAGCAGCCGGAAAGCGCGGAGGTTGCCGCGTTCGCCGCCGAACATGCAGACACGATCGACTTTCACATGTGGCTGCAATGGCATTGCCATCAGCAACTGACCCGGGCTGCCGAGACGGCACGGGACGTCGGTCTACGTGTTGGGCTTTATCTTGATCTGGCCGTCGGAGAAGCAATCGACGGCTCGGCGACCTGGAGTGAGCCAGACGCCTATATTTCCGAAGCCACAGTTGGAAGTCCCCCTGATCCCTTCGCGCCTAACGGCCAGGATTGGCATCTGGCAGCCGCCCATCCGGCAGCGATCGCCTCGGGCGGCGATGCGCCCTTTCGGCGGATGGTAACGGCTGCGATGGGTTATGCGGGCGCTATCAGGATCGACCATGCTGCGGCCTTGCGCCGGCTGTTCCTCGTGCCGCTCGAAAGTTCGCCCGATGAGGGTGCCTATGTCGACTACCCACAAAACGAGCTGCTGCAGATTCTGGCGGAGGCGTCGTCGCAATTCAGATGCCTGGTGATCGGAGAAGATTTGGGGATGCTCCCGGATGGCCTGCAGGAGGATCTCGCTGAAGCTCAAATCCTCTCCTATCGCATTCTGTCTTATGAGCGGGAAGAGGACGGATTCAAGCCCGCGGGGGCCTACCCTCGGCTTTCGCTTGCCTGTATTTCCACGCACGATCATCAGACACTGGCGGGGTGGTGGCGTGGCGCCGACATCAAAGCCAGGTCGGAGCATGGGATCGTTCCTCCTGATTTGACCAGAACGCATATTGAAGAACGCAAGCATGAGCGAGAGGATCTGAAGGTCGCGCTGGAGGAGGCGGGAACAGATCCGCCAAACCGCCTGCCTTCTCCCGCAGCGGGCGACGACAGAATGAATGACCTGGTCATCAGCGCTCATCGTTTCATCGCAAAAACCGCTTCCGTGCTCGCTGCAGTCCGACTAGCTGACATGACTGGTGAAAAGCATCCAACGAACATCCCGGGTACCAGCGACAGTTATCCGAACTGGAAGCCGAAGCTCTCTGTATCGGTTGAGCAGCTGGCGAGCTTGCCGCTGCTGTTGCAGATCGCTGAGGCAATGCAGGGGGAGCGGGCGAAATAGGTCGGCACTTGGACGTTGGCTTGAAAGTGCCTTCTAGACAGCTTGATCTCAGTCCCATGCGGGAAAACGATGGGTATCGTCCCCGAGGAGTTCAAGCGTGTCACCGAGGTCAGTTACCTGGGGCAGCCAAGGAATCCAGACGACGCTGAGGCACATGCGTCAGGCTGGCGGAGGGACGACCTTCCGCATGGGCATTCCGATCCATTCCGCTTCGGTTCGCCTATTGTGGAGCAAAAGCAGCCGTGAACACGCAACAGTTCAACTGGGCTCGTTGCATGAGGGATCGCGAACCACGTTCCGTCGCACCGGTTTCCATGCCGGAAGCTGGCCGAAGAAATCTATCAAGGAGCTCTCAGCGCCCGACGAGAGCTCCTGGTAGGCCGGCCGACGGTCAGGACGCGGCCTCATCCTCCTTGGCCTGACCGACAGGCTGGCGGCCCGTACCGCTTTCGAGGGGCGGCTCGATGCGAAGCCTAGACCTTTCAAGCAGCCGGACAACCTGTTCGACTGGATGGATCCGTCGGCAGTGTCGGGAGGCCGGTTCGATGGCGAAAATCTCGGATAGGCGCAGAGCGCGGCGTTCGCCATAGCACCACCCGCCGACAGTCCGGCAATGTAGACCCGGCGACGGTCGATCCCCTGTTCGGCAATCATCGTCTCAACCATCTGCCCTATCGAAGAGACCTCTCCCTGGTCCCGGCGGATGTCGGTCAGGTTGAACCAGTTGAAGCAAAGGTTAGTTGTTGGCGTGCACCTGCTGCGGATAAAGAAACGCGAAGCCGAAATCCTCGGCGAGTTTCGACCACCCGGATGCGCATATCCGGGGCCGCGTTCTGTGTACGCCCGGGCAGGACGACGACAAAACGTTGGCGGTTTGCTCAGGCCCTCCGGAACATGGACCAGGCTTGCAACGAGTCGGGATTTGCACCGAAGCGCTGGAGCCGAGACAGCTTCGACGGCGTCGCGAAATATGGTTGCTTTTACCTGTACGAAATTTGGCAAGCCGCTCGAGTGTATCGGAAAGGGAACGCATGTCGCCTCCTGGCGGATTGCGATCACGGGGTGCAACGCGGCAGATCGCCGTTGGTCGCTGCACTGCACAATATTGGACTGTCCTTTAGAAATGACGTGTGCCCAGGCGATTTATGAGTTCCCCCGATACATACAAGCGGAAGGGGAACCTTGGTCGCCATTTCGAGTTTGAGCTAAACAAGTATGGAGGTAGAAGAGCTTGACTCCATGAGAGGCACCCGATGAGCACGAACGATCAGAACGCCACACCCGAGCAGCGCCGTCCCAAGGACGTCGGCCCGATGACCGGGAAGCCGGAGCCGGCTGACAAGAATCTCTGGCTCCCACCACAGTTCAACCAACCGGCTCGAAGGACGGGAGCGAGAGGCCGGTCGCCGGATAGAAAATGAGGCATTCCCGAAGATCATTCCGATACGTCGTGATAGGGATCGAATCGCTTGAGGCCAGTTCGTTCGTACAGGCGGATGGCGGTACACGATACAGGACCATCCTGTAAAACGGTGTTCGTTTCTTCGTGAGACGGCGCGGGGCAATCAATTCCCCGGGTATCTCGGTGGAGTAGCGACGGAGCCACCGAATGAGGCAATTCCGCGATTTGGAAAATTCGGCGCATCAAGGCGTCCGCCCCACGATCCCGACATTTCTGACTGTTGTCGGTGCGGCCGCCGTGCTGGTTCTCGCTCGGGATGTGTTTCTTCCGCTCGCGATAGCGCTCCTTCTCACCTTCGCGTTGGCACCGGTCGTATCGGTATTGCGGAGAATCGGCCTGCCACGCGCTTTTGCCGTCATTACCACCGCGGTGGTCGCCTTCTCCGTGATCGGCATTTTCAGCTTGATCGTCGCTCTGCAGGTGGCCGAATTGGCGAAAAACCTGCCAGCCTACCAGTCCAAC
>NZ_JBNDHT010000115.1:0-23158 GCF_056755115.1 Rhizobium sp. SVR5-2C
TCATAGGTAAGGGGTTCGATGATCGGTCCGGCGCGCGTGAGGCCGGGGTCGGCATCGCCTATGAAGCAGGGCAGGACACCGCGGCCAGCACCGCCGCGGATCAAGTAGAAGAGCATGTGCGGCGTATTCGTCCAGCCGGTAATCCAGTAGTCCGGCTGCTCGAACGTCCATTTGTCGGCGGGCGTGATCGCAATATCGGTGCCGAGCGAAATCCAGTTGCAATTGTCGCCGCCGAAGCCGGCCGCCTGATAGACGGCGTGCGACACCGTCACCGAGCGGCGGATCGCAACATTGCCGCTTTCGGGACGTCTGTGCCTGATGGCGACATGCGCCTCACGATAGGTGAAATCGACGCTGGTATCGCAGGTCTTGTAACACATGCGGAACCGGTCTTTCGGCGTCCAGACCTTGGCCAGATGATCGGCAATGAAACGGGATGTCCAGCTATCGGCGGCCATTGAGACGATCGGCAGCGTAAGCACTTCGCCGCGCCAGTCGGAGATCGATTGCGCGGCTTCCTGCATCATGCGCACGCGCTCCAGGAGCGCCGTGCCGTCCTTTGCCAACCCGTAGCCGGTCGGTCCGCGTGTAAAAAGTGCGCGGCCGGTCGCGCGCTCCAGCGCCAGCATGCGCCGGCCGATCGTCGGCGCGCTGAGGCCGGTCTGGGCCGCAGCCGCTGACAGCCCGCCGGCTGTCGCGACATGATAGAAGAGTTGGAGGTCGTCCCAGCTCGCGTCTTTCATTTTTGAAAACCCCCTTTCTTCCGCGGCTCTACATCCGGCTGCGGCGAAGGCTTAGTTCAGGTGCTCCGGCAGATAGATGGAGAACCCGACAATGCTTCTCAACTGGGTAGTTCTCTGGAACGAACTGGAGATTAGAAACAGAAACCGCCACGACCCTCTAGCCGACCCGCTCGAAGGGCCGGAATGGCAAGGCCTCCAATGGCTCGCGCCGGTGATCGTGCGGCTTGCCTCGCGCAACGGAGCCCGCCATCCAGACCGTGTCAGACGTCCGTCTCGAAGCTCAGGCGCAGCACGTGATGCAGGAATTCCGCATTGATCAGCATGTTGAAGCTGATCGTCACCAGCTCGCCTTCTCGCTTGACGACGGTCGAGCCGATCTCGTCCTGGATGCCGAGGATCTCGAGGAAGAAATGGTGCGGAAGCTCGATCCCCGGGTTTACTTCGAGGACGGCGCCGGCGAGGTTGATCGTACGGATAAGGCAGCGAACCTGCGTGCCGGTGCTGAGGTGATGGCCGACGAAGATGATCTTGCCGGGCCGGTCGAGCGTGAAATCCCGATACGATTTCTCCCGCTCGCTATTGTCGTCGTTGAGGTGCGTCTGAAAGGCCATATCAGCCTCCGCTTGTTGTACGGTTGAAGGGTAACGCATGAATGCTGACAGATGCTGAACGGGATTAGTAGAATTTGAGCCTTGTGCGTGGCGGGACAGAAAAGTCCTGCAATTTCGTGATCCCGAGCGAGCCGGGCGATCCCATTCTGGGGCATTCTTGACAGGCAACGCCGCTTCCGCCATATCAGGCGCCGGTTCGAGGCGCCTGCCGCTCGCGGATGAAAGTCCATGGTGAAGTTCTCGAAATTCACGTCGCAGCCAATTGGTGCATGCTGACTGACGGCAATGCGAGCTCCCTTTTGCAGTCGAAACGGCATGCCTTCCGAAAGGCTGAACCCATGACGACGACCTATCCCACGATCAATGAGCTGAAGGCCCAGGCGAAGCGCCTGCGTCAGGCGATGGCAACGCGCGGCACCGCAATCTCGCACGGTGCGGCACTCGAACTCGTTGCCGAACAGCACGGCATGCGTGATTGGAATACGCTCTCCGCTCTCGCAACCAGACCGAATGCCGAACCGATCGCCGCGCTTTCCGTCGGCTCCCATGTTCGAGGCCGCTACCTGAACCAGCCCTTCACCGGCACAGTTCTGGCGCTTGCGGAGACCGGCGGCGGACTCCACAAGGTCACCATTCATTTCGACGAGCCGGTGGACGTGGTGACATTCGAGAGCTTCTCGGCGTTCCGCCAGCGCATCAACGCGCAGGTGGACGCGAGTGGCGTGTCTCCACGCAAGACCTCGAACGGCCTGCCGCATCTCGTGCTTGATCTCTGATCTTTCATCTATGGATCAATTTTGGCAGCCATCGCATTTCGCGAGTTGCTGTTCGCATGGATTTTCCAAATGACACAAACTGTCCAAGAGAACATTTTTCTATCGGGCCGCCTGTTGCCCGTCTTCGCCCGCACGGCATTGCCCATCGTCCTGATCACCACGATCAGCGGCCTTTTCGCTGTGGTCGACGCTTATTTCCTGGGTGCCTATGTCGGACCGGCTGCTCTGTCTGCCGTTACCCTGATTTTCCCGGGGAGCTGATGATGATCATCGCGCTGCAATCGCTTGTGTCGAACGGCATGGCGAGCATCCTGGCGCGGCAACTCGGGGCTGGAAATCGCGACGGTGCCCGCCGGACATTCGCAGCGGCTCATGCCTTGGCCGTTCTGTTCATCGTTGCTTTGAACGGGATCTACTGGTTTGCGGGTCCCGGCATCATCGATGCTGCCGCATCGGGTGATCATCAGGTCGCGGTGAATGCCACACGATTCATGGCCATCATGATCGAATGTTCACCCGTCGCCTTCTTCCTGTCGCTGAACATCGATGCGCTGCGTTGCGAGGGCAAGATCGGTTTCATGACGGCGGTAACCTTGGTGTCGACCCTGCTTAACATCCTGGCGAACTGGCTCTTCATGGCTGTTATGCATTGGGGCGTCGCGGGGTCCGCGATCGGCTCCGTGATCGCGCAGGCGATCTGTCTTGGAGCCATTCTCCTCTATCGCTCGCATAGCCCTGCGGCGCTTCGACCGGCAGGCGCGTTCAACGTCGCGGAGTGGCACCGCATCATTGCACTCGGCGCGCCGATGAGCCTCGGCTTCATCGGCATTTCGCTGGGCTCGGCGGCGGTCATCCTCAATCTCTCGATCTTCGAAATGTCGAACTATGTCGCGACCGTCGGCGCCTATGGCATCATCACCCGCATCATGACTTTCGCCTATCTGCCGCTGCTCGGCCTGAATATCGGTTTCCAGACGATATGCGGCAACAACTACGGCGCCGGCCGTTTGGATCGCGTCGGGCGCAGCCTGCAGATCGCGCTCCTTTCTGCACTGGTCTACTGCTCCGCAGTGGAACTGATGATTGAACTGCTCGCGGATCGGATCGGTGCTATCTTTGTCGCCGATCCGATCGTGATCGGCGAGGTCTCGCGTATCCTGCCCTGGACGATCGGCGCCTATTTCCTGTTCGGCCAGATGATCGTCCTGTCCGGATATTTCCAGTCGATCGGCGATGCGAGAAGGGCGGCCATATTCGGCCTGTCGCGACCCTATGTATTCACTTTGCCCCTGACGTTTCTTCTGCCGAGGATTATCGGAGAAATGGGGATCTGGATGGTGCCGGTCTTTGCCGAAGCCTGCATGTTCATCCTAGCAGGCGTCGTACTCTCGCGGCTGGCAAGGAGCCGAGGCTGGCAATACGGGCTGTTGCCCGCTTGAGACAATGCCGCGCCGTCAGGCGCGGCAAGCATTCACCCGAATCAGGCCTTCAGCAGCCACTCGTGTTCCGGCGCATTGTAGAACTTCCAGATGCGTTTCGGGCCGGCCATGACATTGAGATAGTAGAGGTCGTAACCGTGCGTGGCGGCGCAGGGGTGATAACCCTTCGGCACCAGCGTCACGTCGCCGTCTTCGATCGCCATTGCCTCGTCCAGCGAACGGTCGTCGGTATAGACCCGCTGGAAGGCGAAGCCCTGCGGCGGGTTCAGGCGGTGATAATAGGTTTCTTCCAGCATGCTCTCGTGCGGAAGGTTGTCCTGATCGTGCTTGTGCGGTGGATAGGAAGACGTGTGGCCGCCGGGGGTGATCACCTCGACGACGAGGAGCGAATGCGCCGATCCGTCATCCTCCGGCATGATATTGTTGACGTAGCGCACATTCGTGCCCTTGCCGCGCGTGAGCGCCGGATGCGTGCCCGGCAGAATCGCCTTTGCCTCGTAGGTGCCGCCGCCGGGGGCCGAGCAGACTGCAAGCTCCAGATCGGTCTCGGCCGTCACCGACCACGTCGACTTCATCGGGATGTAAAGCGCATGCGGCGGCCCCTCGAACGGGTTCATCCGCTCGCCGAGCGCGCCGAAATCCTTCGTCCCGGCTTTGGCCTTGCCTTTGCCGCTCACCCAGACGAGGCAGACCTCACGCTCACCGGTCTCGCCCGACGCCGTTTCGCCCGGCTTCAGCCGGTGAAGGTCGAAGCCCACATAGGTCCAGCCAGCGCTTTCCGGCGTGACGTGGGTGACGCGGCCGTTGGTGCCCGATGGTTTCACCTTGAGGTTTGGCATTGGTGTTCTCCTCACGAATTATATGGATGCGGCCCCCTCATCCGGCTGCCGCCACCTTCTCCCCGCTGGGGAGAAGGGTTTTGCCGTGCCGGCTCGTTTCCCTTCTCCCCAGCGGGGAGAAGGTGCCCGAAGGGCGGATGAGGGGCTTCCGCTCCGGCGGTTTCGAAGGCTTACCCCTTCGGAAAACCTTCAGTCTCTACCGTATATCCGGCAGCCGTCATCACACGCATCAGTTCGGCATGGCCGATCTCGGCCATCTTCTGCGGCGGGGCCTTGCGCGGGTCCTGTTCGGCCTCGACCACGAACCAGCCCTCATAGCCGTAGTCGGCCAGCCGCTGGACGATGGCGCCGAAATCGAGCGAGCCGTCGCCCGGCACGGTGAAGGCGCCGAGCGCCACCGCGTCGAGGAAGGACTGCTTGCTACGGTCCAGCCCATCGACTACGGGCTTTCGAATGTCCTTCACGTGGACGTGGTTGATGCGGGCATGGTGATTGTCGATGGCGCGCAGCACGTCGCCGCCGGCAAAGGCGAGGTGACCCGCATCGAGCAACAGCGGAATGCCTTCGCCCGAATTCCGCATGAAGGCGTCGAGTTCCGGCTCGGTTTCGACCACGGCGGCCATGTGATGGTGGTAGGAAAGCGGCATTCCCTGCTCGGCGCACCATTCGCCGAACTCGGTCACGCGGCGGCCATAGGCCTTCATCTCGTCGTCGGAAAGACGCGGCTTGGTGGCGAGCGGCTTGGAGCGGTCGCCCTGGATCGAGCGGCCGACTTCGCCATAGACGATGCAGGGCGCGTTGACCGCCTTGAACAGCTCGATCATCGGTGCGATGCGGTCTTTGTTGGCGGCAAGCTCCTCGTTGACCAGCGTGCCCGAGAACCAGCCGCCGCAGAGCGTCACGTCGGCGGCGCGCAGGATGGGCAGCATCACTTCGGGATCCTCCGGGAAGCGGCGGCCCTTTTCCATGCCGGTAAAGCCCGCGCTGCGCGACTGCCGCAGGCATTCCTCGAGGGACACGTCGTCGCTGAGCTCAGGAAGGTCGTCGTTCCACCATGCGATGGGCGACATGCCGAGTTTGGCCTTCATTACTATTTCTCCTCATATTTTAGTGGCCGAGGCCCCCTCATCCGCCTGCCGGCACCTTCTCCCCAAAGGGTAGAAGGGGATGTGCCGCACCATCTCGTTCCCCCTTCTCCCCAGGGGGAGAAGGGGCCCGAAGGGCGGATGAGGGGGCCTCCAGCTCTACGTCTCAAAATCGATCAGCCGACGCGCTGGGCGGCGCGCGCCTTGACGTAAGCCGCATGCGCCTTGTTGACCTCACCGCGCGGGCTGACTTCCGGGACGGCAACATCCCACCAGTGGCCGCCAGCCTCCGTCGTGACCAGCGGATCGGTGTCGATGACGAAAACCGAGGTGCGGTCGTTCCTCTTCGAATCGGCGATCGCCTTTTCGAGTTCCGCGATCGAAGCGACCTTGACGGCGATGGCCCCCATGCTTTCGGCGTGCGCCCGGAAGTCGATCTCCGCCATCACCTCATGGCGGGCATCCTTCAGCAGGTTGTTGAAGTTCGCGCCGCCGGTTGCCATCTGCAGGCGGTTGATACAGCCATAGCCGCGATTGTCGAGAACGACGATATTGAGCTTGAGGCCAAGCATGACCGAGGTCGCAAGCTCGGAGTTCAGCATCATGTAGGACCCGTCGCCAACCATGACGACGACCTCCCTTTCCGGATGCGCCATTTTGGCGCCCAGGCCGCCGGCGATCTCGTAGCCCATGCAGGAGAAGCCGTATTCAAGGTGGTAACTGCCGGGGACCGTGGCCGGCCACAGCTTGTGCAACTCGCCGGGCAGGCCGCCGGCGGCGCAAAGGGCGATCGACTTTTCCAGATCGATCGAGCGCGTGACCGCGCCGATCACCTGCGCATCAGAGGGCGGGGCGGCATTGGTGGTTGCCATCGCCTTTGCCGCGGCATCCATCCAGCGGCTCTTTTCGCTCGCGGCCTTTTCGGCGAGCGCGGCCGGAGCCTTCCAGCCGGCAAGGCCGCTCGACAGAGCCTTCAAGCCTTCTCGCGCATCGGCAACGAGCGGATGGCCGTCGTGCTTCAGCGCGTCGTAGGCCGCAATGTTGAGGCCGATCATCTTCAAGCTTTCATTCTTGAAGAGCGCCCAGGAGCCGGTCGTGAAATCCTGCAGCCGGGTCCCGACGGCGATGATGAGATCGGTTTCCTCAGCAATGGCGTTGGCAGCCGATGTACCCGTCACGCCGACCGAACCGAGCGCCAGCGGATGCCGCTCGTCGATTGCCGACTTGCCGGCCTGGCTTACGACTACGGGAACGCCGTGGGCTTCGACAAACGAGGTCAGCTCCTTCGTCGCCTGCGAATAGAGTACCCCGCCGCCGGCGACGATCACCGGCTTCTCGGATTTCTTGATCAGTGCGATGGCATTCGCCAGCTCGTCCGCATCCGGGCGCGGCCGGCGTTGCGTCCAGACACGCTCGTCGAAAAAGCTTTCCGGGTAGTCGAAAGCCTCCGCCTGCACATCCTGGCAGAGCGACAACGTCACCGGACCGCAATCGAGCGGATCGGTCAGCACCTGCATGGCACGCTTCAGCGCCGTCATGATCTGCTCGGGGCGGGTAATGCGATCGAAATAGCGCGAGACCGGGCGGAAGGCGTCGTTGGCCGAAACCGTACCGTCGCCGAAATCCTCGATCTGCTGCAGCACCGGATCCGGTGCCCGATTGGCGAAGACGTCGCCGGGCAGGAAGAGGACGGGAATGCGGTTGACATGCGCGACGCCCGCCGCCGTCACCATATTCAAGGCGCCGGGGCCGATCGAGGTCGTGCAGGCCATGAAGCGTCGGCGGAAGCTCGCCTTGGCATAGGCGATCGCAGCATGCGCCATGCCCTGTTCGTTATGGGCACGATAGGTCGGCAGTTCGCCGCGTACCTGATAAAGCGCTTCGCCGATGCCGGCGACGTTGCCGTGGCCGAAGATCGCCCAGACGCCGCCGAAGATCGGCATCTTCTTGCCGTCGACCACCGTCATCTGCTTCTTGAGGAAATGCGCGACAGCCTGCGCCATCGTCAATCTTACCGTCTTGCCCATCGGGTCCTCCCGCATCCTTGCTTTTTATTTTCCCCTCCCCAACCCCTCCCCACAAGGGGGAGGGGTTAACCAGCCGCATCGCCTCATATTTCCACAGCGGTTCCCGCAGGATGGCTGCTGTTTGGGCGGTGCCCCAAGTTAAGTCCCTCCCCCTTGTGGGGGTTGGGGAGGGGTTTACTTCCTCAGTTAAGCCCGCGCGTTTTCAACCAGGCCTCGGTCAGCTGGCGGAAACGACCCGCCATCTCGGCGATCGCTTCTTCGTCGCTCATCCTGCCGGAAAGCCAGGCGCGTGCGGCGTCGGCGAAAATCGTGCGGCCCACCGCAAAGCCCTTGACGGATGGCGCGGCGAGCGTCGCCTCGAAACCTTTCACAAGCTCTTCGGCGGGCGCCTCCAGCCCAAGCAGCACGATACCCCGGCACCACGGATCGTTCTTGGCAATCACGGCGTCGATCTTCTTCCAGGCAGCACTCGAAGCCTGCGGCTCCAGCTTCCACCAATCAGTCTTGATGCCGAGCGCGTAGAGTTCTTCCATCGCAGTCGGGATCGTATCGTCGGTGAGTGGCCCGTTCTTGCTGGCGATGATCTCGACCAGCAGCTCTCGGCCCACTTTTCGCGCCGCTTCGAAAAGCGTGCGAAGCTTTTCCTGCTGCTCCTTCTTCAATTCGGCCGGATCGTCCGGATGATAGAAGCAGAGGCACTTGATGCAATGGTCGAGCGGCCATTCGACGAGCTGCGAGCCGATGTCCTGGCTGAATTCGAACTTCAGCGGCTTAGAGCCGGGCAACTCGACCGGGCGGCCGATCCAGGAAAAATTCTTGGTCGCCGCATCGAAGAAGGCATCTCGCCCGAAGCGTTCGTCAATCAGCATGCCGTAGCCGCTGCGGCCATCGGCAACGCGTGCGGCTGCTTCGACAGCAAGGCGCTTAAACTGGGCAATCTTCTTGTAGTCGGTGCCAAGCTCGTCGCAAACGCTCGTCAGCTGCGAACGATGGTCGATCGCAAACGCCATCAAGAGCGGAATCTCGCTCTTACGGGTCGACGCCCAGTGAACGTGGTTGATCGCCTCGTCCTTGCGCAGCGCCCGGTGCTTGCTGCCGTTCTTCAGGAAGAAGTCGAGCTCTGCCCAGGTTGGATATTCCGGCGAACAGAGCAGGCGGGAGACAGCAAACGCGCCGCAGGCATTGGCCCAGGTGGCGCAGGTTTTCAGCGGTTCGTCTTTCAGCCAGCCGCGCAGGAACCCGGACATGAAGGCGTCGCCGGCCCCGAGAACGTTGAAAACTTCGATCGGAAAGCCCTGGCCGACGATGCCTGCCTCGAGATCGTCCGAAATCGGTCCGTCATAAACGACGCAGCCCATCGCGCCGCGCTTCAGCACGATTGTCGCCGGCGACAGGCGCCGGATTTCCTTCAGCGCGCCGAGCACGTCATCCGCGCCGGAGGCGATCAGGATTTCCTCTTCCGTGCCGACGATCAGATCGCAATCCGGCAGCGTTTCCTTCATCTTCGAGGAAACGCGGTCGGATTTCACGTAGCGCTCGAAACCTTCCGCGTGACCCGCCAGACCCCAGAGGTTCGGCCGGTAGTCGATGTCGAAAATGACTCTGCGGCCGTTCGCCTTGGCGATGCGGATCGCCTTGCGCTGCGCGGCTTCGGTGTTCGGCCGGGAAAAATGCGTGCCGGACACGAGGACGGCGCGGGACGACCTGATGAAGTTCTCGTCGATATCGCTTTCATCGAGCGCCATGTCGGCGCAATCCGAGCGATAGAAGATCATCGGCGAAACGCCTTCGGCTTCCACCGCCAGAAGCACGAGGGCAGTCAATCGCTCCTTGTCGGTGACGATGCCATCCGTTGCGACACCCTCGCGTGCTGATTGCTCGATGATGAAGCGGCCCATCTGTTCGTTGCCGACGCGGGTGATAAGCCCGGACCTGAGGCCGAGACGCGCGGTACCGATCGCGATGTTGGCCGGGCAGCCGCCGACGGATTTCGCAAATGAGCCGATATCTTCCAGCCGGGAGCCGATCTGCTGGCCATAGAGATCGACGGAAGAGCGGCCGATGGTGATGACATCGAGAGACGGTTCGGGCTGTCGACCCGGATTCGGTTGCGCCATGATCTCCTCCGCGTGATTTTGCAGATCTTTGCCGCCTGCAGCTTCCGCAATGAAACATCGGTTCCGATTTTTTGTCAATTCGGAATATCTATTCCATTTCCCATTTTTCGGCTTTTCGGATTTTAAGTTTGCGCCGGCGCTCGGCGATCGCCACCGGCAGCGCCATTGTCAGCGCCATGGCGGCCGAAAGGGAGCGGAAGCCGGCGAAGTCCGCTTCGGCAACTTCGAACCAGCAACTGGCCTGCGAGGCGAGCGGCGAAAAAGCCGAGTCGGTAATCGCAACGACGGGCACGCCGCGGTTGACGAGTTCCGCGGCCTGGCTGAGGCTATCGGCCGCGTAGGGCGAAAAGCTTGCGGCGATCGCCGCATCCGTCGGCCTCGCGAACTGCACCATCTCCAGATCGACCCCGTTCGGCGAAGCGACGATCTGATGGCGGATGTTCAGTTTCGAAAAGGCGTAGGTCAGATGCGCCGTCAGAGGGTAGGAGCGGCGCTTCGCTATAAGATATATGGTGTCTGCCGCGGCCAGAATATCGACCGCCTTGGTGAAGGTCTCCGCGTCAACCGTCGCGGCCATGCGGCTGATGGACTGGCTCGCTGCCGAGATGAAGCCGGAAAGCAGATTGGCATCCTCGTCGCCGCCGTCCGATTGTTCCAGCGTGACGAGGCGTTCCTCGTAGCTCAGGGTCCGGTCGCGCAGCCGTGCGCGGAAAATGCTCTGGAGATCGGAGAATCCCTCGTAACCGAGGTGATGCGCGAGCCGGACCAGCGTCGATGGCTGGACCTCCGACGCCGCGGCAATACTCGCCGTCGTGCCGAAGGCGATCTCGTCGGGATTGGCGAGCGCGAAGGCGGCGACCTGGGCAAGGCGCTTCGGCATGCTCGCCTTGCGCTCGATAATGGTACTGCGCAGGCTTTCGAAATCGCGCGGAACGCGGACAAGTGTCTTGGCGTCATTATCCATAAGGGCCGTCCAGTGGATGAAACAAATATTCCATGATCGGACTATAGATGATTTGGGTTTTCGATCCTAACTGTTTTCATTCAAAGGCATTTGGCCGGGACTGGCTCCCGCTTCCCGCGAATGGCTTAGTGACAACGCTTGTCAAAACGGTCCAGATATTCCAAAAATCGCTGCGGGACATGGAGGAGCGCCCGAGATGAAGTCACTCGGAATCGGTTTGATCGGCACCGGCTATATGGGCAAGTGCCACGCGCTGGCCTGGAATGCGGTGAAACCCGTCTTCGGCGATGTTGAGCGCCCCAGGCTCGTGCATCTCGCCGAAACAACAGCGGAACTTGCCAAATCGCGGGCTGCCGAATTCGGCTTCGAAAAGGCGACGGCGGACTGGAAAGCGCTGATCGCCGATCCGGAGGTCGATGTCGTCTCGGTCACGACACCGAACCAGTTTCACGCCGAGATGGCGATTGCGGCTCTCGAGGCGGGAAAGCATGTCTGGTGCGAGAAGCCGATGGCGCCTTCTTATGCCGACGCGGAGCGCATGCTGAAGGCGGCGAGGACATCCAGCAAAATCGCGGTGCTCGGATACAACTATATACAGAACCCGATCATGCGGCACATCAAGACGCTGATCGGCGAGGGGGCGATCGGCACCGTCAACCATATCCGCGTCGAGATGGACGAAGACTTCATGGCCGATCCTGACGCCTTCTTCTACTGGAAGAGCGAACTGTCGGCCGGTTACGGTGCGATCGACGATTTCGCCGTACATCCGCTATCGCTGCTTTGGTATCTTTTCGGCCATGTCGAGGCGGTCATCGCCGACATGGTGAAGCCTTACGCAGATCGTCCGCTCAGGGATGGCGGGCGGCGGCCGGTCGAAAATCATGATGCGGCAAGCGTCCTGATGCGCCTTGGCGGTGGGATTTCCGCCGTGTTGATGGCCAACCGCGCAGCCTGGGGCCGCAAGGGTCGCATCGCCTTGCAGATCTTCGGATCGAAAGGATCGATCACATTCGATCAGGAGCGCTTGAACGAGTTCGAGCTCTATCAGGCTGACGGCCGCGGCACCGAGCAGGGCTACCGCAAGATCCTCGCCGCACCCGCTCACCAGCCCTACGACCGCTTCATTCCGGCGCCCGGCCACGGATTGGGCTTCAATGACCTGAAGATTATCGAATGCCGTGAACTGATACGCGCCATTTCCGGCGCGCCGTCGTCCTTGGTGACATTCGAAGACGGTCTCAGGATAGAGAAGTCCGTTCATGCCATGGCACAGTCCTTCCACGAGCGCCGCTGGGTCGAGATCGTCTGACGAGGAAGATTGCTCCTGTTGACGGCGCTGGGGGCGAGGGCTACCTCTCGCCTCTACAATGAAACGCAGTTTCCGGGAGTGAGACGTGACGGACAGACTGGTAATCATCGGTGCGGGGCAGGCGGGTTTCGCGATGGCGGCAAAGCTCCGTGCTCTGAAGGACACCCGGCCGATCACCATCGTCGGCGCCGAAGACGTTCTGCCCTATCAGCGCCCTCCGCTGACCAAGAAATATCTGCTGGGCGAGATGACCTTCGATCGCCTGCTGTTCCGCCCGGAGCACTGGTATCCCGACAATGACGTCGAAATCCGCCTCGCAACCTGGGCCGAGCAGATCTACCGCGATCAGAAGCAGGTCGCGCTGCAGGACGGCTCCATTCTCGACTACGGCACGCTGGCGCTGACGACGGGCTCGACGCCGCGCAGGCTACCAGCAGCGGTCGGGGGCGACCTTGATGGCGTCTATGTCGCCCGCGACAAGCGTGACGCGGACCTTCTGGCCGACGAGATGCGTCCCGGCCGCCGTGTCCTTATCATCGGCGGCGGCTATATCGGCCTCGAAGCGGCGGCGGTCGCGCGCCATCGCGGGCTTGAAGTGACCGTCATTGAAATGGCCGAACGAATCCTCCAGCGCGTTGCCGCCAAGGAGACGGCCGATATCGTCCGGGCGATTCACCAATCCCATGATGTGGCGATTCGCGAACACACTGGCCTCAAGCGCCTTGTCGGCAGGGATGGGCGTGTTTGTGGAGCAGAACTCTCCGACGGCTCCGTCATCGACATCGATTTCGCCATCGTCGGCATCGGCGTCGTCCCCAACGACCAGTTGGCCCAGGACGCGGGTCTTGATATTGCAAACGGCATCATCGTCGACGAATTTGCCCGTACGTCGGATCCCTCGATCTACGCCGCCGGCGATTGTGCCATGCTGCCGTGGCACGGCGGGCGAATCCGGCTCGAATCGGTGCAGAACGCCGTCGACCAGGCCGAAGCCGCGGCCGCGATCATTGCTGGCGGCGACGTTCCATACGACCCGAACCCGTGGTTCTGGTCCGATCAGTACGACATGAAGCTGCAGATCGCCGGCTTCAATCTCGGCTACGACGAGACGATTCTCCGCCCCGGAGTCCGCGAAGGCGCGCACTCCATCTGGTATTTCAGGAAAGGCGCGTTCATCGCCGTCGATGCGATCAACGACGCAAAGGCTTATGTGACCGGCAAGAAGCTCCTGGAATCGGGCGTCAAACCGGACAAGGCGGTCCTTGCCGACGCATCGGCCGACCTCAAGCAACTGCTTTCGTGATGCGGGAGGACGTCTTCGGCGGTCGGTGAAAAAGCCTAAAAAGAGCTTGATTCACCTGCCGAATAACTCTATCAGGCTCCCACCGGAGAGGTGGCCGAGTGGTCGAAGGCGCTCCCCTGCTAAGGGAGTATACGTCAAAAGCGTATCGTGGGTTCGAATCCCATCTTCTCCGCCATCCCTTTTCATGTCTGGATGTTTAGAAAAATCGAGCCCTTGTGGCTGACGATTTTTTTGTGACCAGCTTGGCGTCATGGCTTCAAAGCCATTTCATGTCAGCTGCGGGCTCGGCCGGCGGCGCCGTCAAGGCCAACGAGATTGGCGATTGCTCTGCAACCTACGTCTTTCTTAACCAGGGACAGTGTTCGTAGAGCCGGTCGCGATAGATTTTATGCGAGATTCCCGGCATAGCCGGGAATCTCCGTTTCGCTTAAGCCGATAAACCCTCAGCCTTTCGTCCACCGTTTGTTGGCCCAGGCGGCAACGTAGTCGTAAAGGTTCTTCGTGGCGTTGTCGTAGGACACCCCGGTCTGCTCGGAGCAGGGCTTGCAGGGCGTCATGCCGTGAACGGCGCCTTCGACGACGATGAAATCCTTGTCCTTGCTGGCGGAGAGATCGAAGATCGTTTCGCCGTCTCTGACGAAGTAATGACCGCCCATCGACATCACCAGCGTCGGTATGGTGATCGATTGCACCGCGCAGAGGGTCGAGTTGTTGCTCGAGCAGATATCGATGTCGTTCAATGCATCCTTGGAGCGGATGGCATTGGCGCTCAGGAAGGATTTCACGGTCAGGAACAGCGCGCCGCCATTGAGGCTCGCATCGACTTTGGCATTCTTCGGGGTGGATACGCGGACCGAGCGGATCACCTCCGTCGAGATCGAGCCGTCATTCTTCAGGAGTTTTTCCGGCCGCTGGGTGCAGCACCAGACATCCGTCGAGATGTCGGAGAGGCGGGCGCGGTCGCGATACGCGATGAAGGGCTCGTCGTCGCCGCGCCGATCCTTGCCTGATTTCAGGTCTGCCTTCATCTGCAGGGCCTTGTCGATCAGCTTGTTCATGCGAACAGACTGCGCCTTTGAATAGCGCTCGACGAATTCGGCCGAATAATGCGAGTCGCCCTTGGGATTGAACCCGTTTGCCGGATTGAAGGGATCGAGCGTCGGGTCGAGATCGTCTGGCTTGCTCTCGTCGGTCACCGCGGGGTTCAGCCCACGTAACGTATTGATCGTATTGCCGGGGTGGGCATCGAGGAAGACCACGCCGTCTGCCTTCGGCAGATCCTTGACATCCTCCGCCGAGCATTTTGAGAGCTTGTTCGGACCGTCGCAATAAGACGCCCCCTTTTCCGCAACGGCCTGATAGTAGCTCGTGCTGGGTCCGCCGCCGGAATGGCCGATCAGGATCACCGCCTTGATACCGGGCTGCTTTTTCAGGAATTCGACCCCTTGCTTAATATCGAGCGCGATATCCTCGAAATTGACCGCAGCCTCGTTATTGTCCGAGCGCGGATTCATGCCGAGGACCATGAAGCCGCGCTGCGCGAGTTCTTTGGTGGCGATCATGCTCATGAAGTTGGATGTGCGGTGGATCGCCAGGAAGGCGACAGGCGAGGGGGTGCCGTTATCCGGCTTGTAAAGCGCGCCCTTCGTGGCGCTTGGTGAAAACTGGATATATTCCGGGTGGCTTTGCGCGTAAGCCGTGCCGCCCAGGGCAAAGCTAGCTGCAAGTGCCAGTGCTAAAGCCAATAACTTATGGATTGAAAACATATATTCCTCCGTTTCAGACAGTGATGAAAGGCAAAGGGAAGAGGAGGGCGCCGATGCTCGGCGCCTTAAAGAGGCTTTGTTGGTTTGTAATGGGCGGCGCAGCTAGTTGGCGCTCGCCTGGCCGTAGAGCTTGTCGATGAAACCGCTCTTGTCGAGATCGGCCATGAAATGGGCGTCGTAATAATATTCGGCCGGATGCATGGTCATCTGGTGAAAATTATAGACTTCCATCGCCTTCTTGATGCCGTCGACGGAAGGATACGGCTTCTGTGGCAGCTCGGCGATTTCCTGGTCATACATGTGCTGCTGCGCATCCCGGTCCGTGATGTTGAACCATTTTGCCAGGGCGTCGAAGACGACCTGCTTGTTGGTCTTGGTCAGTGCGATAGCCTCGACGGTGGATTTGACGAAGCGGGCGGCGGCGTCGGGATTGTCCTGCAGCCATTTGCGCTCGACGGTGACGCTTGAGCCGACGAGCGGGATATTGTAGCTCGCGAGATCGACGAGGTCGTGCCAGCCTTCCTTTGCGGCGATTGCCTGGATCAATTCGCTGCCGACCACGGCATCGACCTGCCCCTTTTCCAGCGCGTTGATATTGTTGCCATTCGCCATCAGCGAAATGTCGTGATCGGGATCCCAGCCCATATGCTCGGCGAAAAGGCGTGCCGTGACATGGGTGACCGAGCCGAGTCCGGAAAAGCCGAGCCGCTTGCCCTTCAGCTGGTCGAGCGAGGTGATGTCGTGAGCGACGATGATATGGTCCTGCAGCTTGTCGTCCGTGGTTGCGAGAATGACGCGGTCGACCGCCCTCGCATCCGTCGCCATGCCATACATCATCGGGACGCCGCCCCCGATCGAGATCGGCGCTGCCTTGCTGTCCTTGCCGACGAAGCTGTCAGGCACATTGATGCCGCTATGGCGGATCTTCTCCGCGGCATCCGGCGTGATGAACTGATGGACGTTCAGCCCGTTCTTTTCGTAGATTCCCGCATCGGCAGCGACAAGGAAGGTTACCTTGTTGATCGAAACGTCGCCAAGAGCGACATCGATCGGCTTCGAGTCGGCGGCAAAGGCAGGAACGCCAGCGATGAGCGCCAGGGATAAAACTGTCGTGATCTGCAGATTTCTGATCATCGTGATCCTCCCAAAATCGATAATGAAGAAAATCCAATTTGGATCGCCGCGGCCGTGGCAACACGACCGCGACAGGCTGGTACAGCGAGGTGAAAGCAGTGCAGACTGAGCAGCTTGGCCGCCGGGCACTCCAAGCGACGGTCAGTTCGCCTTGGGATCGGCATAGACCTTGTCGATGAAGCCGCTCTTGTCCAACTCGGCGACGAAACTGTCGTCGTAGAAATAGTCGGCGTCATGGCGCTTAAGTTCGCGATGATTGAAGAGTTGTTTCACGAGCTTGATGCCGTCGGCGGCGGGATAAGGCTTTTCCGGCGCGGCGACGACCTGGGCGTACATCGCATCCTGCTGTTTGGGATCGTTGATGCCATACCATTTGGCGAGAACGGCTCTCACGACATTCTCGTCCGACTTCATCAGCGCGTAGGCTTCGATGGTCGATTTGACGAAGCTCATTGCTTCATCATGATGATCGGCAAGCCACTTGCGTTCCACATTGATGCCGGAGCCGGCGAGCGGGATCTTGTAGTCGGTCAGGTTGACAAGATCCTTGGCGCCGTTCTTCTCGGCCATGGTGTAGTAGATCTCGCTGCCGATGAACGCGTCCACCTTGCCCTCTTTCAGCGCCGAATAGGCCATGCCTTCTTCCATCAGCGAGATGTCGTCGTTTTGGCTCCATCCTTTCTGGCGCAGAAATTCCAAGGCCATCAAATGGCTGACGGAGCCAAAGCTCGAATAACCGAGACGCTTTCCTTTCAGATCGTCGACGGAATTGAGCGCTTTGGAGCTGATGATATGAAACCGGGCCTGGCTGTCGGTCGTGGCGATGATGACGCGATCGGTCGAACGCGCATCCGTGGTCATGGAGACGATCAGCGGACTGCCACCGCCGACCGAGATCGGCGCCTTTTCGTCCTGCTCGTCGGTGCCGACGAATTCTGCCGGAACATTGATGCCGCTGCGGCTGATGCGCGAGGCTGCCCCCTTGGTAATGAATTGATGGATGGTCAGGCCGTTCTTCTGGTAGATGCCGTTATCGGCGGCGACCAGGAAGGCCACCTTGTTCAGCGAGACATCCCCAAGGGCGACGTCGATTGCGCTGTCCGCAGATGCCGCCATGTTTGCACCGAAAAGCAACGGCAGTGCCACTGCCAGTCGCGCTACGAGTATTCTCATGAATTTCCTCCCATATTTCGTCCCCGAGGCCAAACGACAGCGCCCGGGCAAAATGCCAGGTTGCCTTTTATCTCGTATCTGGATACAGGTGCGGAGACTGGTCCGTCGGTAGGGCACACGATCTTCCGGCAATATCCTCCACGCCGGAATAAATTCAGCGTTACACGGACTGCATTTCCCGACAAAGATAAATTGTATTGGTTAGCAAGCTAATTTTTAGCTACCTACCAAACTGCGTTTCATGGCCAGTTCGGTGAAGCATTGGCGGTGCCGCGCGAAATTTCGACCGCCAGGCATCTCATTTATTGCTCAATGGCCTTTCTCGTCTGCGAACTCCAAAAGCCGAAGTCCAAAATGGACAATTATTCCCTTCTCCCTCCATCGATTGTTTGTACCCTTCACAGGATGCGTGGGAGGAGAACAGTGAAATGGCAGATACAAAGCTTTGCATTCTGACAGGCGCCGCTGGCGAGGTCGGTCGGGCGACCGCCAGGCGCTTCGCCGAGAGCGGCTGGTCAATGATCCTCTGTGACCGGACTGATGACGTGAAAGCACTGGCAGAAGGTCTCTCCACGGAGTTCGGACGCCAATGCTCCGGGATTCAGATGGACCTGACCAATGATGACGAAGTTGATTCCGTCGCTAGAACAGCCGCCGGCCTGGGGATCCCGTTGCGCTTCCTTGGATTGATCGCCGCCATCAACCATCCGGCAATCAGCATAGAGCAGATGGACATGTCCCTCTGGGATAAGGTGCAAAACGTAAACCTCCGGGCAAACGTCAAGTTCATCAGTGCTTGCGTTCCACTGCTGCGGAAATCCGGAAATGCTTCCATCGCGACTGTTTCAAGCTTTTGGGGGCGGGAAGGGCATGCATACTTCAGCCCCTATTGCGCCTCGAAGGCGGCGCTGATCTCCCTGACGCAAAGCGTTGCAGCAGAGCTGGCGCCAGATATCCGGGTCAACTGCGTAGCCCCTGGAAACATCAACACCCCGATGCATTTCAACGCCCTCGCCGTCGAGGCAGAACAACGCGGCATTTCCGCGGATGAAATGCGCTCCATCGAATGGAACAAGATTCCGATGCGCCGCCCGGCGGAAACTGCGGAAATTGCCTCGGCCATCCATTTCCTCTCGACAGAGGACTCCAGCTACTTTGTTGGCGCCACTCTCGACGTCAACGGCGGCTGCCGATTCACGTAATCGCACGGCATTCGAGGAGGACACACGCAAATGCCGGATCAGGTAACAGTGATGGCACACCTGGTGGCTCGGCCCGAAAAGGTCGATGAAACCAGGGCATTTCTAATGGCGTTGATTGAGCGAACCCGTGCGGAGAATGGGTGTGTCGACTACGACCTGCACCAAAGCGACGACAATCCAGCCCAGTTTTCGTTTTATGAGAACTGGATCAGCCGGGAGGCTTTGGACAGGCATATGGAGACGCCCTACTTGAAGGAACTGGTCGAACGAAAGGACGAGTTCCTCGCACTGGACCCGGATGTCCGGCTCATGACCATGATATCCAAGCGGAAATAGCGATTTCAGGCCTACGCAGGCTGTACCTTCTCATTGGTGGGCGACTTCGCCTGCGGTTTGCGCGCAGGTCCTGTTGTTCCCCGCACGACCATGTGCGGGGTCAGGAGAATGCGCTTCACAGGCTGATGGAGATTGTCGATCAGGCTCATCAAGAGCTCCGCGCTTTCAGATCCGAGATCACGGCCGGCGGTATGCAAAGTGGTCAAGGGCGGCGAGAGCATGTTCATAAACGGAAGATCGTTGACGCCGGCGATCGAAATCTGTTCGGGGCAAGCGACACCGGCCGATCTGAGGGCCACGAGGCATCCAACTGCCAGAAGATCATTGAAAGCGAGGACCGCGCTGCTGGTCAGCCCGTTCGCCAGCATCTGTCCCATGATGCGTTCGCCCTCCGCAACATCATAGGCTTGTGCCTCGATCACGTCGAAGCGGCAGCCGGCAGCCTTTTCCAATCGCGTGCCCGCGTTGAAGCCAGCGAGCCTGTTCTGGGCCGTCGACGCGGCCAATGGCGGTGTCACATAAGTGATGTCCCGATGGCCGAGATCGAGCATATGTTCGACGAGCGCTTGGACTCCGACGACATCGTCCATCGAGACGGAGGAGATGCGGCTGTCCCGGGGGTCGCGCAGAACCGCGACCGTCGGTATCCCAAGCTTCAGGCACAGGTCCACTGACGGGTCGTTGAGTTCGAAGCTTGCGACGATGAGGCCGGCGACGAATTGGCTGCCCATGCGTTCGATAATCGAACGCAGCTTTGCCGGATTGTAGTCTGAGTTCGCGACGAAGGTCACATAGCCTTCCTCCGCGACGCGCTCTTCGATGGACGCGATGATCGGCGAGAACAGCGGGTCACTCAGATTGGGTACGATAAGACCAATCGTGCCGGTCTTCTGCGTACGCAGACTGGAAGCCAGCGTGTTGGGTTTGTAGCCGAGCTGCTCCGCGACCTTTTCGATTTTCCGGACGACCTTGCTTGAAATCCGATGGCTTGCCTTCGGGTTGAGCGCCCGAGAGGCCGTCGAAACGTGCACACCGGCACTGTTTGCGACGTCGACAATGGTTACGCGCGAACGCTTCTTCTGATCCTCGCGGAGAGTGTCACTCATCTCGTTCCAGCCACGTTGCAGTGATTCAGTGCTACCTTCAGGAAAATAAGCGATCAAACCTTTGCGCACAAGCGAGCGTGTCTGGAACCGCCGGAGCACTCAGAACGACTGCCACAAAAGCCATAGTTGGGAAACTTTAATCAGCTCTGACCCTGAAAGGCTCTCTGACGACCCATTTGCCGCAAAAAACCGCGTTTGCCTTGTCGGTTTGTAAGCGGGCTGACGTCACAAACGGGCGGAGGACATCGGCACTGTCCGCATCTTGGCCGCCGCGTCACTTCCAAACTATAAATAAAGACAAACGGTTGCACAAGGAAACGGTTGGTGGAGACCTCACGCCTCCCGCCGTTTTAAAGGCATCAAGAGAAGACGTCGCGGAAAATTGAGAAATTTTGCGCAAACGTTTGCACTTGACTCTAGCCCTGATCCCTTTTATCGATGCGGTCGGAGGCGGCAACATCGGGTGCCGGCGGGACAATGGAGAGGAATCTGCAATGGCCTGGGATATGACGCGTAGTTTGAAGATCGCGTTTGTAGGAACGGGCGCTCAAGGCGCGTCAATCGGGGCCGATTTCGTGTTGGCCGGGCTGGATGTGACGTTTATCGAGCAATGGCCGGAGCATGTCTGCGCCATGCGAGAGAATGGCATAACCGTCAATCTGCCTTCCAGGTCAATCAATGCAAACGTTCGCGCTATGCACCTATGCCAGGTGGCGGAGCTTCGTGAGCCCTTCGACATCGTTTTTCTGGTCGTCAAGGCCTATGACACCCGTTGGACATGCCAGTTGATCGCGGCCGTTCTGGCGCCTGACGGCTTGGTCGTCGGGGTCCAGAATGGGATGACGCTCGACGACATCGCTGCCGTGGTCGGCGATGAGCGCTGCGTGGGCGCCGTATTCGACATGGCCTCCAACATGTTCACGCCTGGAGTCACCAATCGTCAGAACGATCACGATACCTCCTGGTTTGCGCTTGGTGCCGTTGATGCAGGCAATCGGCAACGTGTCGAGCGGATTGCCGAATTGCTGCGACATAGCGGTCGTGTGGAAGTCTCCGACGACATTCGCTCCGCCAAATGGATGAAGCTGATCGTCAATGCCGCTCAACTCGTTCCATCAGCGATATTGAACCTTCCGTTTGCCGAGGCGGTGAGAGCGCCCGGCATGGAGGGCGTCATGCGAGCTGCCGGTTACGAGGCAATGCGGGCCGCGCAAATTGACGGAGCAAAGATTGTTCCGATCCTCGGGATGCCGCCGACGAAAACCAACGATCCGGAACGGTATGTCGATGAGATCTTCGACGAGGTTCTCAAGACTTTCATGATGCCCGATACGCTGACGACCGTGCTGCAGGACTGGCGAAAAGGTCGGCGCGGCGAAGTTCTCGACATCAACGGCCACGTTGTGAAGACGCTGGAGAAGGCCGGTCAGTCTGCGCCCGCCAATAGCAGGATCGTCGACGTCGCGCTTTCGATCGAGAAAGGCGAGCTGCAGGCACAACCATCCAATAGCTCCCTTCTCGTCGCGTGACCAAATGCGTGAAGGAGGCATCCGCATTGGTCCTGTGGGAGAGAATTTCAGGCGCGCCAGTCGAACGGCTGGAAATGTTTTAACCGCGCGAGCAGCGCATGCCATTTGCAAAGGAGAGAGCCACATGACTTGGGATAAAACGCGCGGCCCGAAGATCGCGTTCGTCGGAACCGGCGCGCAAGGGGCATCGATCGGTGCTGACTTTGCCCTGGCCGGTCTCGATGTCACCTTCATCGAGCAGTGGCCCGAGCATGTCACGGCGATACGCAAGGACGGCATAACCGTAAACTTGCCGACACGGACCATCAATGCAAAGGTTCCGGCGCTTCATCTCTGCCAGGTTGCGGAAATCAAGGAGCCATTCGATGTCGTCTTTCTCGTGGTCAAGGCCTACGACACCAAGTGGGCGTGTCAGCTCATAGAGCCGTGCCTGGCTCCGGACGGCTTGGTTGTCGGCCTTCAGAACGGCATGACACATGAGGACATCGCCGCCATCGTCGGCCGGGAACGAACGATCGGTGCGGTTATCGAAATCGCCTCCAATATGTTCGTGCCGGGCATCACCAACAGGCAGAATGACCATGATACGTCATGGTTTGCGCTTGGCGCGCTCGATCCGAAGACGCAGGAGCGTGTGGAGGACGTTGCCGAACTGCTGCGCAACTCCGGCACGGTCGAGGTCGTCGACGACATTCGCTCCGCCAAGTGGATGAAGCTCGTCGTCAACGCGGCTGAACTGATCCCGTCGGCAATTGTCAATCTGGCATTGGCCGATGCCGCCCGCGCCCCGGGAATGCTCGAGGTGATGCGGGCCGCCGGGTACGAGGCGATGCAGGCAGCGCTCGTCGACGGGGCAAAGATCGTTCCGATTATCGGTATGCCACCGGTCACGACCAATCATCCCGAACGATACGTCGATCAGATTTTCGAGGAAGTGCTTAAGACGTTCTCGCAGCCGGACACGCTGACCACGTCCCTCCAGGATTGGCGCAAAGGCCGGCGCGCGGAGGTCCAGGAAGTCAACGGCTGGGTCGTGGATATTCTGCGAACTCACGGTCAGTCATCGCCGATCAACCAGCGCGTCGTGGAGGTGGCCTTCGACATCGAAGCCGGGAGACTCGAAGCGCAACCGGAAAACTCCAGGCTTCTGATCGAAGCCCATGAGGCTATCGCCGACCGCCGATGAAGCGCGGAGGTACGGCGCACCTATCGATGTGCATTTAACCTGAGGAGGAGAATGGCATGAAATCGCATTTGAAATTCGGCCTGTTTGCCGGGTGGCTGCTGACAGCCGCCACCGCGTGCGCAAGCATCGTGCTTCCCGCCGGCCATGCAACCGCGGGCGAAGCGAAGGGCGGACGTCTGATCGTCGGCATCGACGAGACGGCCTCGGAATATTGGTCGGAATATCTGCAGGGCGTGAAGGATATCGCCGCGTCGCTCGGCAAGGAGCCCGCCGTTCTGACGAGCAATTATCAGGGTGATCAGCTACTGGCGCAGCTTGGCGCCACCTACTCAGCCGGGTGCAATCAATGCGCGCTTGCGACCGATCCGTCGTCGAATGCCTTCGTTAAGGCGGTCGTGAACAGATCGGCCAAGGCCAAGGTGCATGTCGTCACGATCTGGAACCGGCCCGAAGACATCCATCCTTGGGACACCAATTCCAAGTACTGGGTCGCCCATACGTCCTTCGACG
>NZ_JBNDHT010000116.1:0-23097 GCF_056755115.1 Rhizobium sp. SVR5-2C
AAGCGCCCTTCGTCTATCGGTTAGGACACCAGATTTTCATTCTGGGAAGAGGGGTTCGACTCCCCTAGGGCGTGCCACTTTTCTCATCGATCCCTGATTGCGCGTGCTTGTCAAAGCGCTTGGGGTTATTATCTGATGTCTGTGCGACCGCGCCCGTCGTCTAGCGGTCCAGGACAACGCCCTCTCACGGCGTAGATCACGGGTTCGAATCCCGTCGGGCGTACCACCTTGCAAAATGGCTAGCGGCTGCAGATCGACAAGCCACGCCTGCAGCCGCGCGATGGCTGATCACATTCCCATGGTCGTGATGCTCTCCCCGAGGCGTCCGCTTGCCTCGCGGGCATCCATTTTCCACAAGCCTCGAAAAAATCTGCGCTATCGCAATATTTTCGTATTTTGCCGCTTGCGGTGCACAAAGGTGCTGACTATAAGGGCGCCACCACGAAGGAAGCGCCCTTCGTCTATCGGTTAGGACACCAGATTTTCATTCTGGGAAGAGGGGTTCGACTCCCCTAGGGCGTGCCATCATCTAATAAAATCAATTACTTACAGCGTCGGCACACGAATCTATTCATGCGTCACTTTGTGCCGCACGGTGGGTCGCGGCTTCGGCGGCACGGAACGCCATAGGCTTGGCGTCGAGTTCGTTGAGATAGACGAGCGTCGTCGGAATATTCTTGTGGGCCATTGCCTTCTGGACGGCGAATAGATCCGCCCCACTATTGGACGCGAACGTGCGGCGAGTTCAACTCTCCTAGGGCGTGCCAATTTATCAAATAATTCAGATGCATAATTTCTGATAAAAATAGTCGGATAGTTATTTCGGCTCCGGGCGCAATTGAAAATCCGGCGCTGTTAAACGGGGGGGGGCATTGTGGACGAATTTTCTTCGGCTTTCTTCAAGACCGGCGCTTGGGATTTCATCTCCCTTGCAAAGTGCTTTCTCGAAGGCGCGAATCTCATGAAAAACGAATTGGTCGCGGGTAACCGGATGCTCTTCGCTCCCACCCTCCATTCGGCGGGGCAAGGCTTGGAGCTTCTTCTAAAAGGTTGCCTCATCCACAACGGCGTTCCGAAGAGCGCCGCCGTGGGCTATGGCCACAAGGTCAACGCCATGTGGGTTTTGCCGCAAGTCGCCAAGCTAAGGGCAATCGCTGCAATCAACGCCAGGACAATCCACGAAGAGGCTTTGGACTCTGGCTTGTATCCAGACGCCGCCGCGGTTGCCAACCCCGCCAAGCTCTTCGAGGAATATCGGCAAGCGCTAGGTAGTCTCCACGCAGAAAGAAAGAGCTTTCCGCTTCGATACCCGACCGACGACGGCCGAAAGGCGCCACGCACGCCGCTTTTGATCGGGACGCTTTGGCGCACGGCCGACGATTATGTGAAAAGACCGAAGGAGTTTCTGGAAATTTAGGGCCGTTCCAATTGCGTTCCCGATAAAGCAAATCTTTATTAGTTTGGCGCGACGTGTCGCGCCACCGATTCGATGCAACGCATCCCAGCCGCACTAGTGGAGTAACCTGTGGGCTCACCGCATACGCCCAAGATGACCGCTGACCTTCTGCGTAGTTACAGTGAAGCGGCGCTCCGCAACGCGGATGAACTGCTCGTCGAAGCATCGCTTTTGCTTAACCATGACCACATAGCGCGGGCCTACTTCTTGGCTGTTGCTTGCATCGAGGAAGTGGGCAAGGCACTGCAAGCGTTTGATGCTCAGAACCGAAACTTATCTGATCCAGCGATCTGCAAAGTGCTGAAAACGGGGATGGAGAGTCATCCCCAGAAGATTAACTACGCATTGAGCACGTGGGCCTTGAGTAGTCCCGAGCCGCGGGCTGCGCTGAAGGTGGCGCTTGATCTGATTTTTCACCTTAAGCGCGGGCGCGAACCTTCGATATATAGCGATCTGCGCGCGGCCCCGGATCGAGTACAGACACCGCGAGAGGTGGTTCGCGTCAACGCCGCGCGGGACTGCGTCACGTTAGCCGGGAACTGTCTCGCCCATGCACGCCAACATGTGAGCGCGAAGACACCAGTCAAGTTTACGTCCGCTCAGGATAGGCTGTTCACGATGAAGTCGGCCAAGTTTCAGGAGATGCTGAGTATGGAGGACTTCTGGTGGTATTTCATTTCGCGGATGGAAGCGGGCCAGCCAGACATCGCGGAGGCGGTTCTGGGATATGAGCGGGATCACATCAAGGCCGGGGTATGCTTCCGTCCTGCAAAGGCAAGTGACGCGGAGACCCCGTAGACCATCGGTCGCGAGTATTACTCGCAATATCGACGGATGGCTCTCGACAATCCTACGGGAACAGGTCCCACGAAATTTCATCGCTGATTTTTTAGATACCTCACTAACTTAGCTACAGCCGCACCGCCTCTTCTCTCGTCAGATTGCACGATCAACTGGATCAAGGTGAAGCAGAAATAGATGTGTCCGGGCCGGGTCACGTGCGTGTTTCGACAATAACCGTATTGGGCGGAAAACTGCCATCAATGGCACTTGCCGCGCAGGCTGCTGGTTCACCAGCGGCCTGTGCCGCCGGGATGTGACAGCGCTTCAACCGCTTTCTCCTGCAGCTCCTCGCCAGTGTCGCGCAAGTTAGCGTCCCTATGCCAGTGAGACCGAATGGCCTGCCTGGAGAACCTTGTTATGAACGCACATGATGCAAAGCCTGCCGTCGCTTCTTCGATGGCGGGCGCGGAAGCGGTGCCGCAGCGGCTGATACCGTTTTTCGGCGGCTGGCGTGCACATCGCAGCAGGCATTGCATCTGGATCGTGACGCCGCCGAACTATACGCACAGCCATGCTTTCGATGAAGTCGCGCTGGCGCTGCAAGGCGCCTTTTACGAGCTTGGGGGTTCCGCGCCGATCGTCAGAGACATCAATAAATTTGGCGGGCGCGCGCCGATCATCTATGGCGGCAACCTCCTGCCCATCGAAATCCTCCCGCGTCTGCCGCGAGATACCGTGCTCATCAATCTGGAACAGGTGTCGGCGGAAAGCGAATGGATCAACTCGCGCTACCTGTCGATCCTCCAGAACCTGCCCGTCCTCGACTACAGCCCGCGCAATTGCAAAAACCTTGCCGCAAAAGGCGTCCCCCACGCCCGCGTAATGGAGATCGGATACAGCGCACGCCTGACGCAGGTCAAACAAACGGAAGAGAAGGACATCGACGTCCTCTTCTATGGCTCGCTCAATCAGCGCAGGATCGATATTCTCGAAGCCCTGCAGCGGTCCGGGCTCAAGGTTGCCCATCTGTTCAATGTCTATGGCGCCGAACGCGACGCGGCGATCGCACGTGCGAAGGTCGTGATCAATATCCATCACTATGAAAGCGGCGTCTTCGAAATCGTGCGTGTATCCTATCTCCTCGCAAACCGCGCCTGCGTACTGACAGAGGGCGATGTCGGCGATCCGGACCTTGAGCCGTTTATTAGCGGCTTGGCAATTGCGCCGTATCACGGCATGATCGAGCGCTGCCATCAGCTGATTGCCGATGCAGCCGAGCGCGAGGCTATTGCCGCAAGGGGCTTTGCGGCCATGCAGAGCCGCTCGCAGGCGGAAATGTTGATGAGCGTGATGAAGGCCGCTGCCTGACGAAGGCAGCAGAGGGGAGCCGTTCATGCATATTGAAACGACAGCCATCGAGGGCGTCGTGGCGATCACGCCGCCGCGCTTCGGGGATCATCGGGGTTACTTTTCAGAAGTCTTCAAGGATGCCTGGTTCCGCGAGAATGTGGCGGACGTCACGTTCGTCCAGGACAACGAATCGCTTTCGGCACAGCCCGGCACCGTCAGGGGGCTGCATTTCCAGACACCGCCCTTCGCGCAGGGCAAGCTGGTGCGATGTCTTGCGGGCCGCATCATGGATGTCGCGGTCGACATCCGCACGGGATCGCCAAGCTTCGGCCAATGGCAGTCTCGGGAGCTCTCGCCGGAAAACGGCATGCAGCTCTGGGTACCGCCCGGCTTCGCGCATGGATTCGCAACGCTCGAGCCGAACAGCATCATCAGCTACAAAGTGACCGCGCCCTACAGTCCGCAGCATGATCGCGGCGTCGCATGGAACGATCCGGCGATCGGCATTCGCTGGCCCGTGGACGAGAAAGACATGGTCCTGTCCGACAAGGATAGGTCGCTGCCGCGCCTCGCCGACGTGCCGAGCCACTTTTCCTATTCACGAACGCAGCCGAAGGATTGATCCACCATGCGCATATTGGTCACGGGTGGTGCGGGTTTCATCGGATCGGCATTGGTGCGCTATCTCGTCCGCGAGATCGGCGCTGAGGTGCTGAACGTTGATAAGCTGACCTATGCCGGCAATCTGGCATCGCTGAAATCCGTCGAATCGGCCCCGAACTATCGATTCCTGCATGCCGACATCTGCGACCGCGCCAGGATGCAGGAGGCGTTCGGCGCCTTCGGCCCGGAGATGGTGATGCATCTCGCCGCCGAGAGCCACGTCGATCGATCGATCTCCGGCGCCGCCGATTTCGTCCAGACCAACGTCGTCGGCACCTTCGCCCTGCTGGATGCTGCGCGGCACTACTGGGATGGGCTCGAGGCTGGGCGTAGGAGCGCCTTCCGCTTCCTGCATGTCTCGACGGACGAAGTCTACGGCTCGCTCGGCGACGAGGGCCTCTTCGAGGAGACGACGCCTTACGATCCGTCCTCGCCCTACTCTGCCTCCAAGGCCGCAAGCGACCATCTGGCAATCGCCTGGCACCGCACCTACGGCCTGCCGGTCGTCGTCTCCAACTGCTCCAACAACTACGGCCCCTACCACTTTCCGGAAAAGCTCATTCCGTTGATTCTCCTGAATGCGTTGGAGGGCAAGCCTCTGCCGGTCTATGGCAACGGGGCGAATGTCCGCGACTGGCTCTATGTCGAGGACCACGCCCGGGCGCTGTTCACGATCGCCTCCAGGGGGCGCCCCGGCGAAAAATACAATGTCGGCGGCCGCAACGAGCGCAGGAACATCGATGTCGTTCAACGCATCTGCGCGATCTTCGACGACATCTACAAGGACAAGGCACCGCATGCGCGCCTGATTGCCCATGTGACCGACAGGCCGGGGCACGATGCGCGCTATGCGATCGATGCGTCGAAGCTGGAAGGCGAACTCGGATGGAAGGCGCAGGAGACCTTCGAAACCGGGATCGAGAAAACGGTGCACTGGTATCTCGATAACGCGTGGTGGTGGAGGCCGCTTCGCGAAAACGTCTATTCCGGCGAACGCCTCGGCATTTTCAAGGAACGGTGACAGATGCGCATCGCCGTGACGGGTAAGCAGGGCCAGGTTGTCCAATCGCTGCTGAGGCGCGGTGCCGAAAAGGGCATCGATATCATCGCCGTCGGACGTCCGGAAATGGATCTCGCGGACCCCGCAGGCATCGCGGCCGCGCTCTCGGATCTGCGGCCGGACGTCATTGTCTCGGCCGCCGCCTATACGGCCGTCGACAAGGCCGAGAGCGAGCCGGAGCTCGCTTTTGCCGTCAACGCTGCAGGCGGCGGCGCCGTTGCCGAAGCGGCCGCCAAGATCGGGGTGCCGATCATCCACTTGTCGACCGACTACGTCTTCAGCGGCGACAAGGCATCGCCCTATTCCGAAGAGGATGCGACGGGGCCGATCTCCGTCTACGGCCGCTCGAAGCTCGCCGGCGAGCAGGCGGTGGCGGCGGCGACCCCCGACCACGTCATCCTGCGCACCGCATGGGTCTATTCCCCCTTCGGCGCCAATTTCCTCAAGACCATGCTGCGCCTTTCCGAGACGCGCGATCATTTGCGCGTCGTCGCCGATCAAGCAGGCTGCCCGACTTCGGCGCTCGATATTGCCGACGCGATCCTCGCGATCGCCGCCCGTATCAAGACGGACCCCTCGCCCTCCCTGCGCGGCACCTTTCACCTGACCGGCAGTGGCGAGGCGAACTGGGCGGATTTCGCCGAGGCGATCTTCGCCGAACTCCATGAATCTGGCGGCAGGAGCATCGGCGTCGAGCGCATCACGACGGCGGACTATCCGACACCGGCCAAGCGCCCCGCCAACTCGCGCCTCAGCGGAGACAAGCTCGCCAGAACATACGGGATCCGGCTGCCCGACTGGAAGCAGTCCATAAAAGTCGTCACACAAGAGCTTTTAACAAAGCAATTTAGAGAGAGAGCATGAAGGGAATTATTCTCGCCGGCGGCACGGGATCGCGCTTGCATCCGATCACCCAGGCTGTCTCGAAACAGTTGATGCCCGTCTATGACAAGCCGATGATCTATTATCCGCTGACGACGCTGATGCTTGCCGGCATCAGGGACATCCTGATCATCACCACGCCGCATGATGCCGAAGCCTTCAAGCGCCTTCTCGGCGACGGCTCGCAATGGGGCATTTCGCTCACCTATGCCGTACAGCCGAGCCCGGATGGCCTTGCCCAGGCCTTCATCATCGGCGCCGATTTCTTGCATGGCGACAGTTCCGCGCTGGTCCTCGGCGACAACATCTTTTACGGGCACGGGCTGCCCGAAATCATGAAATCGGGGACGAGCCGAAAGGAAGGGGCAACCGTGTTCGCCTATCACGTCACCGACCCGGAACGCTATGGCGTCGTCGGCTTCGACGCGAAGATGAATGCGCTTTCGATCGAGGAAAAGCCCAGGCAGCCCAAATCGAACTGGGCAGTGACGGGTCTCTATTTCTACGACCAGCAGGTGGTCGATATCGCGGCCAATCTGAAGCCGTCACCGCGCGGTGAGCTGGAGATCACCGACATCAATCGCGCCTATCTCGAGCGCGGACAGCTCTTCGTGGAACTGATGGGCCGGGGCTTTGCCTGGCTCGATACCGGCACCCCGGACAGTCTGCTCGACGCAGCGGGTTTCGTCAGCACGCTCGAAAAGCGGCAGGGCTTCAAGGTCGCCTGCCCCGAGGAAGTCGCCTGGCGCATGGGTTACATCTCACAGGACGAACTCGTAAAGCTCGCTGAAAAGTTCGGCAAGAGCGCTTATGGACAGTATCTGTCGAAGCTGGCGTCAGAGCGCTGACTATCTCGCGGGCGCCGCGTCGCAGACGCGCAGCTGGATGCGGCGCGCTCCTTGATAGTGGTCCGCGCCGAGCATCCCCGCGACATGCAGATTTGCCCCGCGGGAATTGAGCAGCAGGTTGCCGAGCGAGGTCTCGGCCGCCCGGAAGGCGATGCCGTCGAGGCGCGCGCCGTCCATGGCCTCGAGCGTCACCTTCACATGCCTCTCGCCGACCATTCGTGCGTCGCGCAGCCGATGTGCCGGCACGGCGAAGACCGGCTGCGAATGCCCCGAACCATAGGGCCCGGCCGTTTCCAGCCTGTCGATCAGGTCGATGGTGGCGCCGCTGGCGCCGATCGCGCCGTCGATCTTCAGCGTCTCGTTCGCGACCAGCGCGGAGACGGTTTTCTCGGCCCGCTCGGTGAAGAAATTGCGCAGGGCTCCGAGCTTTTCCCGCTCGACCGTCAGGCCCGCGGCCATAGCATGGCCGCCTCCCTTGAGAAGCAGACCCTCGTCGACCGCGGCGCGCACCATCCTGCCCATGTCGAAGCCGTTGATCGAGCGGCCGGAGCCCGTTCCGCGGCCGGACGGATCGAAGGCGATGGCAAAGGCCGGGCGCTTGAACTTCTCCTTCAGACGCGCCGCCAGCAGCCCGACGATGCCCGGATGCCACTTGTCTCCGGCGGTGACGATCACCGACGCACCCTCGCCGTCGCCGTACTCGGCATGCGCCTCTGCCTCGGCTTCCTGCAACATCGCCGCTTCCATCGCCTGGCGTTCGCGATTGAGCTCGTCCAGCCGCTGGGCGATCACCTCCGCCTCGCCGGCATCGTCGAGCGTCAGCAGCCTGCTGCCGAGTGCGGCATCACCGATACGGCCGCCAGCATTGATGCGCGGACCGATGAGGAAGCCGAAATGATAGGGGCTCACCGGCCCGGAAAGCCCGGCTTTGCGAAAGAGCGCTGCAAGCCCTGGATTGGTCTGGTGGCGCGCGGCAACCAGTCCCTTCACGACATAGGCCCGGTTCAATCCCTTGAGCGGCACGACATCGCAGACCGTCGCCAGCGCCACGATGTCCAGCCATTTCAGCAGGTCGATCGCCAGAATGCGCTTGTCACCGGCTTCCCGCAGCAGCCGCAGCGTCGCCACGAGAACGAGAAACACGACCCCCGCGGCGCAGAGATGCCCCTGCCCCGAAAGATCATCCTCGCGGTTGGGGTTCACCAGCGCGTGGCAATGCGGCAGCTCGTGCGTCACCTGGTGGTGATCGATGACGACGACGTCGATATTCCGCTTTTCGGCGGCCGCCAGAGCCTCGATGCTGGTCGACCCGCAATCGACGGTCACGATCAGTTGGGCGCCGTTGTCAATCAGCTGGTTGATTGCAGCCGGGTTGGGTCCGTAGCCTTCGAAGATGCGATCGGGAATGTAGATATTGGCCTTCACGCCGAAATGCGTGAGGAAGCGGTACATCAGCGCCGAGGAGGCCGCACCGTCGACGTCATAGTCGCCGAAGATCGCGACGTTCTCGCCGCGCCTAATCGCCTCGACCAGGCGCTTTGCCGCCTTCTCGCAATCCGTCAGCGTATAGGGATCGGGCATCAGGCTGCGGATCGTCGGATCGAGAAACTCGACAGCCTCGTCTACGCCGACGCCCCGGCCGGCAAGCACCCGCGCAATCAGGTCCGGCAAGCCGTGCATCTGGGACATCGCCAGCGCGCGGTTCTGGGCGGCCTGATCCAGGCGCGATACCCAGCGATTATCGAGCGCGGATTTCTCCACCCCCAGAAACGCCCGCTGTACCGGATCGGCGGCTATGTCCACCATGCCCTCACTGATCGCCATCGCTTGTCACCGCTCCGGGACTGGACGGTATGGGCAGATTTATGCGGCTTTGGGAGAGCACACAACGGTTTTGGGCATGGGGGCTCGCCTTAGCTGTGGACGGACGCGAAAGCACCGCGTCCGCGTCGCTCGGGCAAAGTCGCTTTACAGAGACTCAGTCTTCCTTGGGGCGCTCGATGCGAATCACCTGCGGCTCGCCGACGAGGTATTCCTCGCCCTTGATGGCGGCGACCGCGTTGCGCACGGAATCCTCCATGGTCGCATGCGTGACCAGGATGATCGTCTGGTGGTGCGACGGTGCCAGATGCTGCTGCGAACGCTGTACGATGGATTCCAGCGAGATATGGTTTTCCGCCATATGCGTGGCGACGCTCGCGAAGACGCCGGTGCGGTCGAGCACGGTGAGGCGGATGAAATAGCCGCCCTCGTGGCTCTGCATCCGCGCCTTGCGATAGGGCTCGAGCGACTTCGCCGGATGGCCGAGAACAGGCACGCGCTGTGCGCCCGGCTGGCTCTTTGCGATGTCGGCGATATCGCCGAGCACGGCGGATGCCGTCGCATTGCCGCCTGCACCGGGGCCAACCATCAGCAGTTCGCCGAGAATGTCGGATTCGATCGCCACGGCATTGGTGACGCCGTCGACCTGGGCGATGACGGAATCGACCGGCACCATGGTCGGATGCACGCGCTGCTCGATACCGGTCTCGGTGCGCTGCGCCACCCCGAGCAGCTTGATGCGATAGCCAAGGTCGGCCGCCGCATGGATATCGTCGATCGAGATGTTGGTGATGCCTTCAAGATAGATGTCGTCGGCTGCGATCTGGTTGCCGAAGGCAAGCGTCGTCAGGATCGAGAGCTTGTGCGCGGTATCGTTGCCCTCGATGTCGAAGGCCGGATCGGCCTCCGCATAGCCGAGACGCTGAGCTTCCTTCAGGCAGTCCGCAAAGGAGAGGCCCTCCTTTTCCATCTTGGTCAGGATGTAATTGCAGGTGCCGTTCATGATGCCGTAGATGCGCGAGATCGTGTTGCCGGTCAGCGATTCACGCAGCGCCTTGATCACCGGAATGCCGCCTGCCACAGCGGCTTCGAAATTCAGCAGCGTCCCCTTTTCTTCCGCGATCTTCGCCAGTTCGACACCGTGGTAGGCAAGCAGCGCCTTGTTAGCGGTTACCACGTGGAGACCGCGTTCGAGTGCGGCGCGCACAGAGCTGTTCGCCGCACCGTTCACGCCGCCGATCAGTTCGACGAAAACGTCGATATCGCCTTTTTCGGCCAGCTCTTCCGGCCGGTCGAACCACTCGATGCCGGCCAGATGAAGGCCACGGTCCTTCGTCTTGTCGCGGGCCGAAACGCCGGTAATCATGATCGGCCGTCCGCACGTTGCAGCCAGTTCGTTGCTGCGGTTTTGAATGATACGGACGAGCGAGGCACCAACGGTGCCAAGGCCCGCAATGCCGATTTTGAGGGCGTCTGCCATGGAGAGATCCTGAGTGTCTTACGAGGGGCAGCCGCCGGAAAGCGGCTGCCGTTGCGGTGATGTTATCAGCGGTGTGCGTTGAGCGAGATAACGTTATGCATCGTCTCGTCGGCCGTCGATAGGAACTTCTTGATGTTGCGCGCGGCCTGACGGATGCGGTGCTCGTTTTCCACGAGTGCGAGACGCACGTAGTCGTCACCCTGCTCCCCGAAGCCGACGCCCGGCGCAACCGCGACGTCTGCCTTCTCGACGAGAAGCTTGGAGAATTCCAGCGAACCGAGATGGCGGAACTTCTCCGGAATCTTGGCCCAGGCAAACATCGTCGCAGCCGGCGGCGGCACGTTGAAACCGGCTTTTCCGAAGCTCTCGACCATGACGTCACGGCGGCGCTTGTAGACGTTGCGCACTTCCGCGATGTCGGAACCGTCGCCATTCAGCGCATGGGTCGCGGCAACCTGGATCGGCGTGAAGGCGCCGTAGTCGAGATAGGACTTCACGCGCGTCAGTGCCGCGATGAGGCGCTCGTTGCCGACAGCAAAGCCCATGCGCCAGCCGGGCATGGAGAAGGTCTTCGACATCGAGGTGAACTCGACGCAAACATCGATTGCGCCCGGCACCTGCAGAACCGACGGAGGCGGCTCGCCATCGAAATAGATTTCAGAATAGGCAAGGTCAGACAGCACGATGATGTCGTGCTTCTTCGCGAAGGCGATGACGTCTTTGTAGAAATCGAGCGTCGCGACGAAGGCCGTCGGGTTGGACGGATAGTTGAGGACCAGCGCCAGCGGCTTCGGGATCGAATGGCGCACTGCCCGCTCCAGCGGCGGGAAGAAGCTTTCGTCCGGCTCGACCGGGATCGAGCGGATCACGCCGCCTGCCATCAGGAAGCCGAAGGCATGGATCGGATAGGTCGGGTTCGGGCAGAGCACGACGTCGCCCGGCGCGGTGATGGCCTGCGCCATGTTGGCGAAGCCTTCCTTGGAGCCGAGCGTCGCAACGACCTGCGTATCCGGATTGAGCTTTACGCCGAAGCGGCGGGCGTAGTAGGCGGCCTGCGCGCGGCGAAGGCCCGGAATACCTTTGGAAGAAGAATAACGATGCGTGCGCGGGTCCTGGACCACCTCGCACAGCTTGTCGACGATCGCCTGAGGTGTCGGGAGATCGGGGTTTCCCATGCCGAGATCGATGATATCGGCGCCGCCCGCTCGCGCGCTCGCTTTCAAACGGTTGACCTGTTCGAAAACGTAAGGCGGCAAACGCCGGACTTTGTGAAACTCTTCCATCTCTTTCCCCATGGAAATGCGGCCACCATGGCCGCGCTCGAAGTTCGTTTGTTCCCGGCTGCTTGCGACACGAACTTCAGAATCGCAAGAGCCGTATTCATCAGACTTTCGTGACGCGGCGATTCTTTGACGAACAGCCGCAACAAACGTATTTTATCGGGAAATTCATCTCTCCCGCCGGCTGCGGAAGGCTTTGCGTCCAAATCGCCTGGCAGGCAAGCCTTAATTGCCGATTGCAGAAAGCGCGTCGGCGCCGTGCTCGGCGGCAAGCTTTCTGAATTCCGCCACGCGCCGCTGATACTCGGCTTCCGAAATGGTGCCCGCCTTGCGCTGGGCGACGAGCGCTGAAAGCTGCTTCTGAAGGCCTGCGGCTTCCTCGTTGCTCATCTGCGTGTTTGCGGCCGTCAGCGGCGCGCCAAAGCCCGGATATCCGTCCGGATAATGGGACAGGCTGCTTTGCGTCGGCTCCTCGCCCTTCGTCGCCGTCATGACGACAGCCGTCGGCGGCGCTCGCCGCGCAGCGGCGGCCGCCTTCTGTTCCGGCGTCGACGTGCATCCGGCAAGCATCGCCGCCGCGGCCGCGGCGACGAGTGCCATGCCGGTTGCGATTGCAATGCCAGTGATGCGGTTCGTCGTCATGCCAGATCTTTCAAATCCTGAAGCCTTAGCGACTGTTAAATTCGTTGCAGCGACAAAGCAATAGCACGGGCGGGCTTGCGTTGAACTTGTTTTCTTGATCGCGGACGATGTACAACTGATTAAGAGACGATTGCTGCCGCGGGGGAAAAGCGTGACCGACAGCGACAACAAGGCGAAGGCTCCAGGCTTCGAGGCACCAAGCCTCGATCCCTACCTCGTGAAGGATCCCGAGGCGATGGCGAAGAACATCGCCCGCGCCCTGGAGAATCTCGGCAAGGCGGCCTCCGCCTGGCTTGCCCCGCGCGAGAGCGGCGAGATCAATGAGAGGCTTGCCGCGCCGATGACCGACATGGTCAAGACGCTCTCCAAGGTCACCGAATACTGGATGTCCGATCCGCGCCGCACCTTCGAGGCGCAGACCCAGCTGATGAGCAGCTATTTCGGCGTTTGGATGCGCTCGATGCAGCGCATCCAGGGCGAGCCTTCGGAGCCGGAGCCGCAGCGCCACGACAGGCGCTTTGCCGATCCCGATTGGCAGAAGAACCCTTTCTTCGATTTCCTGCGCCAGATCTATCTCATCACCGCCGACTGGGCGGAGAAGATCGTCGCAGAGACCGAAGGCCTTGACGAGCACACGAAGCACAAGGCCGGCTTCTACGTGAAGCAGATCACCGCCGCCCTTTCGCCGAGCAACTTCGTCGCCACCAATCCGCAGCTCTACCGCGAAACGGTCGCAACCAGCGGCGAAAACCTGGTGCGCGGCATGCAAATGCTGGCAGAAGACATCGTGGCGGGCGGCGGCGACCTGAAACTCCGCCAGACAGACATGACAAAATTCGCCGTCGGCCGGGACATGGCGCTGACACCGGGGAAGGTCATCGCCCAGAACGAGATTTGCCAGGTCATCCAGTATGAGCCAGCCACTGAGACGGTGCTGAAGCGCCCTCTCCTCATCTGCCCGCCCTGGATCAACAAATTCTACATTCTCGACCTCAATCCCGAGAAATCCTTCATCAAATGGTGCGTCGACCAGGGCCAGACGGTGTTCGTCATTTCCTGGGTCAATCCTGATGCCCGCCATGCCGCCAAGGATTGGACGGCCTATGCCCGCGAAGGCATCGATTTCGCGCTGGAAACGATCGAAAAGGCGACCGGCGAGAAGGACGTGAATGCCATCGGCTATTGCGTCGGCGGCACGCTGCTCGCGGCGACGCTGGCGCTCCATGCCAAGGAAAAGAACAAGCGCATCAAAACCGCGACGCTTTTTACCACGCAGGTCGATTTCACCCATGCGGGCGACCTCAAGGTCTTCGTCGACGAGGAGCAACTGAAGGCGCTCGAAGACCATATGACGGCCACCGGCTATCTCGATGGCTCGAAGATGGCGACCGCCTTCAACATGCTGCGCGCCTCGGAATTGATCTGGCCGTATTTCGTCAACAACTACCTGAAGGGCGAGATTCCGCTGCCCTTCGACCTTTTGTTCTGGAACGCCGATTCCACCCGCATGGCAGCCGCCAACCACGCCTTCTACCTGCGCAACTGCTATCTCAGGAATGCGCTGACCGCCGACGAGATGATCCTCGACGGCAAGGCGGTGTCGCTCAAGGACGTGAAGATCCCGATCTACAATATCGCGACGCTCGAAGATCATATCGCGCCCCCAAAATCGGTCTTCCTTGGCAGCCGGTTTTTCGGCGGCAAGGTCGATTTCGTGCTCGCCGGCTCGGGCCATATCGCCGGCGTCGTCAATCCGCCCGCCAAGAACAAATACCAGTATTGGACCGGCGGCCCCGCCAAGGGCGAATACGACGCCTGGCTCGCCAAGGCCGAGGAAACCCGCGGCTCCTGGTGGCCCCACTGGCAGGCCTGGATCGAGGCGAAGGACGCCAAGCGCGTCCCTGCGCGCAAACCTGGCGGCACAGCACTCAACGCCATCGAGGAAGCCCCCGGCAGCTATGTCATGGAGCGGGCATAGCGCCAACCGTTCGCCGGAAGAACCACTATTCAAAGGTGATCATGGTTGCCGGCGACGGCAGCAGTTCCTTGGTGACCATGTCGTCGAACCCGGCGCTCCGCCCCATCTCCGCCAGTTCGCTCTTGGTGAAGGCATCACCCTTCGGCGTCGTCGCCAGCATCACCCAGGAGAATCCGGCCGGAAAATCGGGAGAAACGCGGTCCTCGTTCGGCACGAACTCGACGGCGAGGACCTTGCCCCCGGCACCGAGACTGGCATGAGCCTTCTTCAGGAGGTCCACGCAGGTTTCGGCATCGAAATGGTGCAGGAAGTTCGGGAGCAGGATGAGATCGTAGTCCGCGCCCCAATCCACCTCGAAGGCGCTTCCGGAAATAAAGCTGAACCGATCCACGACGCCCGCCTTCGATGCGTTCTCCTTGGTCAAGGCCAGCACCGAGGCCCAGTCCAAGGCCACGATCCGTGCGGAAGGGACCGCCTTGGCGATCTCGATCCCGAAGCCGCCCGGGCCGGCTGCGATATCCAGCACCTTTTTCGGCGGCGAGGGCCAGGCCTTGATCTCCGCCGCAACGCCGGCAGCACTTCCACCCGTGAAGGCGCCCATGCCGCGGGCAAACTTCACCCAGACGGGATTGTCTGCCGCGATATTCGCGAGCCCCAGCGCTCCGCCGTTGCGGACATAGGCCACCGGATCGTCCAGAAACAGCGAAACCATTTCCGGCGCCGCCATGAACTCAATTGCAGCCCCCATATAGGCGGGCGAACGGCGGTCGAGAAAGACCTCGCTCGACGGCGTCAGGGCGTAAATTTGTCCGCTCTTCGTCAGGAAGCCTTTGACGACGAGATAGTCGCACAGGGTGCGGAATCCGCGTTCGGAACCGCCGGCCGTGGCCACGAGCGCCTCCGCCGTTCGATCCCCGCTGCCGATCATCGTGAAGAGATCGAGTTCTATGGCCGCCTTGATCGCGGCCGTCTTGCCGTACGCGATCATCGCGTCGACCAGCAAGGATGGTGAGACTTCGCTTTCGCCCAATTCAACTGCAGCAGACATTCGGTTCCCCCCTTTTTTAGCCATTCGTCACTTTGCGACGATAACAGACGGGGGAACGAATTACACGTTTCGCTAATATTAAAGCAGAAAGAAAGGCATCGGCTCAACCTGGCTCCGTTCTCGGAACACATAGCGAATTGCGTAAAGGAATTAGTTACCATAGTGCGTCATGCTCCCTGACAGCCGCTAAGGTGATTGGGCCTCATTTCTGCCCTCTTGCTTCATTAGCGGCTCCGGCGAAGCGTCCCTCGTAGCGCCGGTGTGACGCGTAGGAAACCGAGTAATATGGCGTTTGCTGTTGAGACGTGTGAAAGCGTCAACCCTTTCGGCTGGGCTTTTTTTCGACCAGTCAGACTTCTCCGGGTCATCCCCGGGACTATTGCAATTGGTGTCGCCGTCTCGGCATCCGCCTGGATGATCGCGTCGGTTGCAACGATGCACACCTCTGCAATGCCGCGCCCGCCGATGCCTGATTTGATTGCCGATGTTGCGATCGCCCCGAAGCCGGCTCACTCTGCGGCCACTGGCGCACACCCGCTGATCCGTGTCGACAAGTTCTCGCGCCTCCCCGGCAAGACGACGATTTCAGACCGCATGGTTGCCGAGAGCACGCCGAAAAGCTCCAAGGATATGGTCGCGCTCATGCAGCGCCGCGGCCTGTCGCTGCTTGCCAAGCGCAACAACGGCGCCGAAATGGCTTCGGCATTGAGGCAGCAGGCGCAGGTGCTTGCGAGCGCTGCGGCTTTCACGGCTCCGGTGCCACTCCCGGAGCCCGCTCATCCGACCGAAATCGCCGCCACCAAGCCGATCGAACCAGCCTCCGGCCCAACGGCGGCTGCCGACGCGGCTTCCGCCAAACCTGCGCCTGCCGTGGCCCCGGTCGAAACCGCCTCCGCAGAGACGGCGGCATCCGATGAGCCTTTCGGCCTCGTTCTCGCGCCCGGCACCGACGTTCCGCTGCCGATGTCGCGGCCGGCCATGCCGAAGGGTGAACCGGCCGCCGAACCCGCGCTTGCCTATGCGCGAACGGAAGATGACGGCGAGGACATGCCGGCATACGCCAAGCCGACGCTGCTGCCGGGCGCCCGCGCCGGCGTGGCGATCTATGATATCGCAGCCGGCACCGTCTATCTGCCGAACGGCGAACGGCTCGAAGCGCATTCCGGGCTCGGTGCCATGCGCGACAACCCGCGTTACGTCAACCAGAAAATGCGAGGCCCGACGCCGCCGCACACCTACGACCTCACCATGCGTGAGAGCCTGTTTCACGGGGTCGAGGCGATCCGCCTTCATCCCGTCGGCGGCCCGCAGCAGATCCACGGCCGGGTCGGCTTGCTCGCCCATACCTACATGCTCGGCAAGCGTGGCGATTCCAACGGCTGCATATCCTTCAAGGATTACCGCCGCTTCCTCACCGCCTTCAAGCGCGGCGACGTCAAGCGCCTCGTGGTCGTGCCGAGCCTGAAAAATGCGCCCTCGTCGCGCCCAACGCTTGCGTCGCTGTTTTCAACGCGGAGCTAGGACAGCTGGCTTTGCCAGCTGTCCTCCAATCAGCCGCGCGTCGCCCACTGAAGGCCGGCTGCGACGGCTAGGCCCAGAAGCGGCCAGACTGCCCAGAATATCCCATGCCACGAAAGCAGGTTGATTGCGACGATGCCGAGCGCAATGGCCGCCAGCGTGGCCATGCGCCGGTCGATACGATCCTGGCTCCGAATCCAGATTAGTGCCGAAAGGAAGGCAAGGCCGAGGAGCGGCCAGGCGGCCCAGAAAACCCCCTGCCAGGACAGGAGGTTGATTGCCACCAAGGCAGCCGCCACCAATGCGAACACGGCAAAGATCTTCCGGACTCTCCGGTTCAGTTGCGGCGTGGACTTCGCCGGAATGGCCTCCCGGCGGTTCGCTGCTGCGGCTTGCGGCGGCGGGGCATCGCCGGCATCCTCCCCGATGCGCACGGCATAGCTCGGCACCGGCTCCGAAACGTTCTTCACCGTCAGCGGCCCGAGGAAATCGAAGCCGACGGCCACCTTGTTGCGGACCTGCTCGTAAACAGTATTCGAGATGACGACACCGCCGGCAGCCGCCGACGCCTGCAGCCGCGCGGCGATATTGACCCCGTCTCCATAGATATCCTCGCCGTCGGCAATCACATCGCCAAGATTGATACCGATGCGGAACAGCATGCGCCCGTCCGCTGGCCGCGAAGCGTTCATGCCGGCGAGTTCGTTCTGAACGTCCACCGCCGCGCGCACCGCCTCGACCACGCTCGGAAATTCGGCGATCAGCCCGTCACCCCAGGTATTGATCACCCGCCCTCCGTGCAAGCCGATGAGGCGCGACATCGCATCGCGATGCCGCTTCAGCATTGCCAGCGTGCCTTCCTCATCCGCACCCATCAGGCGGGTATAGTCCTGCACGTCGGCGCAGAAGATGGTCGTCAGCTTGCGTCGCGTCTCGCTCATGATGCCTCCCCCTCCCCTGGGCTCACCCAGTGAAGCTGCCTGCACTCATCAATAGGCGGGATTGCGCCGAATGTGAACGGCAGGCGCAGCCGGCGCCCAACCGTCGTTGTGATCGACCACCTTCGAGGCTTTCCCGCTTCGTGCAGAAGCGATCCAGGCAGATGCGAACCGCCTTCCCGCCGAATGCCGCGCGGTGTGACTGGTTGACCACGGAGGCTCGCGCTCCGTATACTGCGCCCGCCGACGGAATGGGGGATTTCCCGGCTATGGCAGCTCAAAGAACGCCGAGATGGGCATGGACGTGGCCTCTAGCCGCGTGGATCGTACTGTTCGCCGCAGCTTTTTTTGGCAAGGGAATTGGGATCCTTGTCGTTGCAGGAATAGCCCTGGTCGCGACCGTTTTCGTTGCCGTCTATCACGCCGAGGTCGTCGCTCACCGTATCGGAGAACCCTTCGGCACGCTCGTTCTGGCACTTGCCGTCACGATAATCGAAGTTGCGCTGATCGTCTCGGTAATGATCTCAGCCCCAGTTGAAAAGGCGGGGCTGGCACGCGACACCGTATTCGCCGCAGTCATGATCGTGATGAACGGCATCGTCGGTCTATGCTTGCTGTTGGGTGGCATGCGCCATCATGAGCAGGGATTTCAGGTCCAGGGAGCAAGCGCCGCCTTGGCCGTCCTGGCTGCTTTGACAACCCTCACCATGCTTGTGCCAAATGTCGTCGCGACGTCAGTCGGTCCGATGTTCAGCACGGCGCAGCTTATATTCGCGGGTATCGTCTCGCTGGTCCTCTACGTTTCATTTGTTTTCGTCCAGACTGTTCGGCATCGCGACTACTTCCTTCCGGTTGAAGCCGATGACGAGGATGCGCATGCGTCATTACCCTCAAGCAGGACGACCGCCGCCAGCGCAGCATTGTTGCTCGTCTCGCTGGTCGCCGTCGTGGGGCTTGCGAAATCACTGACGCCGGTGGTGGAAGCAGGAATAAATTGGCTTGGAGTGCCAAAGGCGGTCGTCGGGATCATTATTGCGGCTATCGTATTGCTTCCTGAATGCCTCGCCGCAGTCAGAGCCGCCCAAGCCAATCGATTGCAGACCAGCCTGAACCTGGCATTGGGATCGGTACTTGCGGCAATCGGTTTGACGATTCCCGCAGTTGTTCTCGTTTCGATCATACTCCACCAGCCCCTCGAACTCGGCCTGGACGACAAGGACCGGGTCCTGTTGGGGCTAACGCTCATCCTCAGCGTGATCACCTTGGGGACGGGACGGACCACGGTGCTTCAGGGCATTGTCCATTTGGTTGTCTTCGCGGTGTTCTTGTTCTTTGCAGTCGCACCATGAGCGGCGGCTGAGAGCCGTGAAGGCTTTCCACCGTGTGTATCCTGGGTCGACTGGTATTCCTGCAAGACCGTCCTTCGAATTGCTTCTTCAGACGCGTGATCCGTTCAGATCCTCGGTACCGCTCGTGTGAGCGTGCCGCCAGCGGGACGTCAGCGATATGCCACCGATCGTGTAGGCCGAGGCGAGGAGCACGTTTTGCAGCCGAGCCACGAAAAACTCGCTGCTGCCGCCCGGCAGGGGCGTCATCCCCAATCCCAGGAGGAGGATGAAGGTTGCAAGGGCTATCGCGTAGATGGGTGCTCTGTCCCCTGCCGTGGCGATACGTCCCGCGAAGATGAGGCTCGCGGCAAGGCATGCGGTGACGAAAAACAGGAACGTGTTCGCCAGGATTACGAGACTGTAGACGATCGCGGCCGCCACGCCGCCGATCAGGTTCGCAAGGATCAGGCCGAACGCGGCCCGCAGCGACTGTTCGGCATCACGCATGCGAAGCAAGGTCACGATGATGATTAGCGCCACGACGGCGACCTCGGTGGCATCGAGGATAAACCAGGCAAGGGCCGGAGCCAGGACGAGTGTGTCAAGAAGCGCATTCAAGGAGGCGGTCCCGGGCGGTTGAGCCGGTCGGGCCGCGCTGGACGAAGCGGGTCCGCCGGACAGGGGCGGAAACGCCGCGTAGGCTAGCCAGACGACGAGGAGCGCGGCGATTCCGGCCGATACAAGGGTTGACGCAAACTGGCCTGACAATTGAGGCGAGAGAACCGCGATGACAGGGATCGTAACCACCGAAAGCTGGGGCAGAAACGTAGCCAGGTCCGGTGCGCCCCGCCAGTGGGCGTAGAAGGTGAGATACATCAAGAGCGCAAGCGCGAGGATCAGGACCGCCGGGGATGAGGAAAGGACGTTGGTGAGTAGTAGTACAGCGCCACTCGATAACGCGATCAGGACGACGAACAGGACGCCCTGGGCGAGGCTCGGGTAACGTTCCAACTTGACGAGCATGTTCGCAGCCAGGAGCGGCGCGAGGAAGGTCGCGTCCCAGTCAAATGCCTCGACCAATGCGAAACAGACCGTCACGCCGAATGCCAGGCGAAGAGCGGCTCGTTTGCCGGCCGCGGTCGCGGCGTGGGTAGACCTACTGGACATAGGCCAACAGCGCGCCCAGCCTCATCCTGAGATAGGCAATCGCGTTCATAAAGGAATTGTCGCTGGTATAGATCATGACATTGGCCTGGGAGCCGAATCGTAGAACGTTCGGCTTGGTTTCGACGTCGAACTCAATGCGAACCGGCATCAACTGCGGCGACCGAATCCAGCCGCTCTGGGTCCTCGGGCTTGGCAGGCCGGTTCGGACGTCGACACTGCGGTTTCCGACTGCGTAGCCGATTGCAGAGACGCGGCCGGAGAAGACGCGTCCCGGCAAAATATCAAGAACGATCTCGGCGGGGTCGCCGACAGTTATGTTCTCCAGGTTGTTCTCCTTGAATGCGGCCTCGATCCATACTTCCCTCAGGTCAAGGTAGCTCATTGCGGTCTCACCTTTTCCCAACATCTGTCCGGCGGCAAGGGCGAGACTGGTAGCGCCGCCCTCTGAGGGAGCCACGACGGTGGTGTTTTGCAAGTCCAGATTGGCCTGGGCCAATGCCGCCATGGCCTCGCGGATTTGGGGGTTGTCGTCGCCCACGGGGCCAAGAGCCTGTGTGGCTCGCTCGAGCTCGGCCTCCGCTTGCCTGACGATCGCCTCGGCGGCGTCCAGGTTAGCCTGCGCCTCTATCTGTCGTGCCCTGGCGAGTACGCCTTTGCCGACGAGCACGACGGTGCGGGCCGCTTGATCGGCGGCATTCTCCCGCTGGGCAAGAGCCTCGGCTACTTTTGCCTGAGCCGTTGCGATTGCTGCAGTCGAGGCGCCAATCGATTGCCCCACCGTCTGAAGATATGCCTCCGCGCGACGGACAGCGATCTCGTATTGTTCAGGATCGATCTGGAAGAGTGTCGCTCCGGGTGCTACCCGCTGATCTGTCGAGACATTCACTTCGCTCACGCGGCCAGAAACCTCCGGGGCGATCCTGACGAGATATGCCTGGACCAATCCCTGCACGGTGTAGGGCGTGTAGCGGTCCGCTGCGACACCATAGATAAACAGCGCGAGGCAAATCGCGATCACGATGAGCGTCACGCGAAGCACCGGGTTGGCCGATGGTCGAGCTTTATGAGTTGACGGCACGCCGGTCGAGCGCTCCGATACAGCATCTTCGTCCGCCATGGTGGCACCCCCTCAAAACGGAAGGCCGATGCATTCAACTTGCCAACAATTTAGTAATAGCTAACATCGAAGGATCGGAGCTACGCGTCAAGGATGCGGAGTGGGGTATTTCTCAACGTTCTCTGATCCTTCTACACACTGTGGCAACCGACTGATCTTGCGTGGCAGCGGAGGGAGCGGTTTGCCATGGATTTCACGGTCATCGACCTCGATCTTGTCTTGAAGGTTCTACTCCTCCTACTGATCGGGATGGGTCCAAAAATCGCGCTCGTCCCGTTTCTTGAGAAAACGAAAAATTTCGATACGGCGACGCAGCGAACCATTGGCCGCCAGATGGTATTGATCGCGGTCACCACGGCGATCGTGCTTTTCGCAACCGGGTGGTTCCTCATGCGTCTTCTTCACGTAACCGGAGGTGCCGTTGCGGTCGCCGGTTCGATCATATTGGCAATTCTCGCGATCGAAATGGTTTCGGCTCCGGGAAAGAAGCCCGAATCCGAGGAAACCGACATCCTGCCGGACCCGAAAAAGATTGCCGTCTATCCCCTCGCCATACCCTATTTGTTGAACCCGGTCGGGATCACTTTGCTGATCATTACGTCCGCCGAGATAAAGACCATCGCAAGCGCTGGGCTGGTGCTTGGGATGGTCTTGGTGGTGGGAGCCTTCGATTATTTGGTCTTTTCCAACATCGACAAGCTATCGAAGCGCTTGAATCCGGTCAGTCTCATTATTTCAGAGGTCGTGTTCGGGGTCCTGCTGGCAGCCGTTGCCGTCCAACTCATGCTTTTTGGGTTGGACACCCTCGGGATCCTCGACGTCGCCGACCATTGAGGTGCAGGCGCGATCGACGTCTCCCACCGCGTTTGCACCAAGCCAGCGTAATCCACTCCTCAGTCGAGTCCGCCATGACCGCCGCTGGCGGCGTGATGGTCGTATTCGTTGAGCGCAATTCTGACTTCGAGAGCCAGCATGATAAGCGCGACCGCAAGCAGGGAAAGCGAGACCGAGAAGAGGATGCCGGCCCCGAAGACATGCTGCGTGCCAAGAAAGGCGCTGGCGAACGAGAAGATCATCAGAAATGTGGCCACGATGCCGCTGAGAACCGCGTAGTAGATGGCCCTGTTGAGCAGCCGAGCGCGTCTCCGGAGCCGGGGTAGATCCTCCCTTAGATGGCTCCGCGCGTTTTCGGCTTCCGGAAGCGCGTTCAGCTCGCGCACGCGGTGCAGAATGTCATTCAGCCGTGAATAGAGCAGCGAAACGAAGGCCGCCACAGCGCCCAGCAGAAAGGACGGGGCAATCGAATGCGAGATGACCTCGGAAATCTGGTTCGGCGATGGAGCATTGAGCAGATTGAACAGCATAGTCTGAAATCACCCCTATCAGTCCGCTTCGTTTGGCACGCAGGACCGCTAATTCCAGTCTGTCAGCAAACCGCCCTCTGAGCCTGACGTGGAGCAGATTTATATCATGGACAACACGATACGGTATTCTCCGCAGCTCATTGGTAAGGCGATGTCGCCTCTACATCGGAAACAGTCTTCTTATGATATTTTCTACCTATTCTAACTTAGCCTTTGGGTTAATGTTGAGATTGCTTCCTCTCTCACAGCGGAGACGCAACCTGCCGCGCCCTCGCCGCCCCCTCCTCTCCCCTGGGGGAGAGGATACAAAATCTTGCCCTTGGCCATCGGCCAAGGCTTAGATTTTGTTGGTGAGGGGGAGCGACCCCGCGCAT
>NZ_JBNDHT010000117.1:0-22930 GCF_056755115.1 Rhizobium sp. SVR5-2C
CTCCGGGACCGCTCAATACGAGTTCGGCGCCGGAAAGACTGAGGTCAGCGCCATTCTGATCTGAACGGAATCCAGCATCGTTTTCCTGGAAAACGCAGGCGACGGACAGCAGGATTGCGGCCGCGCCTGCGTCGCGAGGCGGCAGGTAAAGTTGTTATCAAAGTGTTACTAAGCGCTTAGTCAATTTTTAAATGTGACGGGCTAGAGTGCCCGCGTGGTCTTGAGTTGTGTAGAGAGTCCAATGACCGAAGTGATACGTCCCCGAGTAAAATATGTCATCGGCCCCGATGGCAGCCCGCTGACGATAGCGGATCTTCCGCCGCCCAACACGCGGCGCTGGGTTATCCGTCGTAAGGCTGAGGTTGTCGCGGCGGTTCGCGGTGGCCTGTTGAGCTTGGAAGAAGCCTGCGAGCGTTACACGCTAACCGTCGAAGAATTCCTGTCCTGGCAGTCGTCGATCAACAGCCACGGCCTTGCCGGCCTGCGCACGACGCGTATCCAGCAATACCGTCACTGAACCATCTGCCCCAGGCAAAAACATCATTTCGGGCCGGACGCATTTCCCTGAAGGGAGTGAAGAAGGCCCGAAATTATTGTTGAGGCAGCGTAGCACCAGAGGCCGGGCTGGGTGAAAGCATCCGCAAAACCCGTCGTCTTCGCCGCCGCAATCACGATCGCCACCAGAAGCACGTCCATCATCGACCACTTGGACAGATACGGCACGGCGTGACGATAAAACCAGCTGCCGGTTCCGCCGTCGGCAGCCACCGCCTCGGCGGCAATCCCGATCATCTTCAGGACCGGCAGTACGATCGAAACCAGCCCGACGATAAGTGCAAGCGGGATGTCCCCTCCGCTCCAGAGCGAGGAAACGATCTGAACCAGCGACGGCGTCTCATCGAAGAAATAGAGTTTCTCGAATCGGATCAGCGGCAAAACCAGCCCGAGCGCCAGAAAGAACGGGGCCGCAACAAGCAGAACTGGCCGGATCGCCGCCAATCTTTTCATCGAGCATCCCTCGGTTGAACAGTGTGTTGCCGCTTGCACCGGCTTGGCACGGCTGCGCCGGCATGTCACGGTCCGCGTCAACAACATCAGTTTCCGGAGAAATACAATGAACATTCGCAACGAAGAAAATGCGTCCGGCGGCCGGTATGTGGCCGAGGTTGACGGGCACGAGGCCGAAATGGCCTATTCCCGCACGTCACCGAAACTCATCATCATCGATCACACTGGCGTGCCGGATGCCCTGCGCGGCAAGGGCGTCGGCCAGGCACTGGCACTTCACGCCGTCGAGGAAGCGCGAAAGGGCGGATGGAAGATCTTTCCGCTATGCCCGTTCTTCAAGGCGCAAGCGCAGCGACATGATGAATGGCGCGACGTGGTGAACTGACCGCAAGAGCTCAGCACCAAAAGCCATGTATGACGGACTTCGATGTCCATCATACATGGCTTCTTCAGGCGATTCCCCGGGATGCCGCAGCCGGCATCCTCAGCTCGTCGTTCAGGCGCGGGCCCGAACGGCGCCATCGCGCTCTTCGAGCGCACTTGCGCGGGCGTATTCCGCCTGCATCTCCTCCAGCGCCTGCTCGAGCGTTTCCTCCTGCATCTTCAATTCCTTGATGGAAACCTGAAGATTGTCGGCACGCTGACGTGCCGCCTTAGCGAAGGTCGGGTAGGCGAAGTGATTCGGGTCGGAAATGCCGGACTTCTTCTCTTCGACGAGGATCTGGCTCTCCAGATCCTTCGTCATCCGTTCGAATTCCGACATCATCATCTGCAACTGCTGCAGCTGACGTCGTTTTTCGTTCACCTGAAACTCCTTCAGGCGAACTAGGCTCTCACGCGACTTCATACGCATTACTCCAGTGATGCGAGATCCCGGCTTTACTAAATTGCCCGCCGCGCACCGCTTTGAGACGGTCTGCCTGAAAAATTTTCAGCGGTATTAACAAAAACCTACCGCTGGTAACCTTTCGTTTACGGGCATCGTTAATGATAGTGCCGATGATTTAAGGGTCGGTAAATATCACTACGCGATTTCCGAAACCTTTTCATTGGTGAGTCGAATGAATCGCTTACCCGCCCTTCTTAATGTAGCAGTTGAGGATCAGGCTTTGCGAATTGTCATTGGAAAACAGCGGAATGGATCGATTGCTTAATAAATTCATTGCCTCTTGCCAGAGTGAATCAGAATTTGTTAACCATTTCGTGGCAGCTTCCAAATCACGCAGTGAAAGCATTCGGTATCGCGTAGGGGGCCAGCCCACCTTTCGGCGGCGGCAAAGGGGATAATAATGCGGGTACTACTTATTGAAGACGATAGCGCGACAGCGCAGAGCATAGAATTAATGCTCAAGTCCGAAAGCTTCAACGTCTACACCACCGATCTCGGTGAAGAGGGCGTCGATCTCGGCAAACTCTATGACTACGACATCATCCTTCTCGACCTTAATCTTCCGGACATGTCCGGATACGAAGTGCTCCGCACTCTCCGCCTGTCCAAGGTCAAGACGCCGATCCTCATCCTGTCCGGTATGGCAGGCATCGAAGACAAGGTGCGCGGCCTCGGCTTCGGCGCCGACGATTACATGACCAAGCCGTTTCATAAGGACGAACTGGTCGCCCGTATCCATGCGATCGTCCGCCGCTCCAAGGGTCATGCCCAGTCCGTCATCATGACGGGCGAGCTGATCGTCAACCTCGACGCCAAGACTGTCGAAGTCGGCGGCCAGCGCGTTCACCTGACGGGCAAGGAATACCAGATGCTGGAGCTGCTTTCGCTCCGCAAGGGTACGACGCTCACCAAGGAAATGTTCCTGAACCACCTCTACGGCGGCATGGACGAGCCGGAACTCAAGATCATCGACGTGTTCATCTGCAAGCTGCGCAAGAAGCTCGCAAATGCTGCCGGTGGCGCCAACTACATCGAAACCGTCTGGGGCCGCGGCTACGTGCTGCGCGAGCCGGATGGAGCTGAATACGCCGAGACCGCCTAAGACGCCGAACGTCCCCTTTCGACTGAGAGATCCCGCCCTCCCCGGCGGGATTTTTCGTTTGCGGTGGATGAGCTTGTTGACGAGATCGCCCATCCCAGACGCGTCATCCTCGGCCTTGTGCCGAGGATCTACGACACAGTAGTGGGTGGCAGATGCTCGGGACAAGCCCGAGCATGACGGAGGAAGACAGCTTCATTGTCAAGAAATCAGGCGGCGATTGCCCGGTTGCCGAAGACTGCCGTCAGGATCTTGCGGTCGAACGGCTTCAGCAGGAAGTCGGTTGCCCCTGCCCGCTTGCCGGCCATCAGCTTTTTCAGATCGGCCTCGATTACGCAGTAATAAATCTTGACCTCTTTGCCACCTTCCATCGCGCGGATTGCGGAAATCAGTTCGAGCGCACCGTCCATGCCGGAGTCGACGATCAAGTATTCGGGAAGTTCGGTCTGGCAGCGGGAGAGCGCTTCGCTTGCATTTGACGCCTCACTGACCAGAAAATCGAGCTCGGAAAGGATACGTTTACCCACCTTGCGCACGACATCCGAACTATCAGTGATCATGAACCGCTGCATGACTGCTCCTTCGCTCCACTTCTATACCGGTGGCGCTTCCTTAGTCTTCGAGGATAGGTCGATTAGGCTAAGGAAGTGTTACCCAAATCGGGACAGACGGCAGCGATGCGGGCATAAAACTAGGCGGCCACGGCCTCCGCAGTGAAGATGATTTCTTCGCCCGTCTGGCTGTGGCCGAGCTCCATCCGGCACTCTTCGGCGAGCAAGACGGCATAGTAGGGCTGGATCGAATGGGCATCGATCGCCTCTTCGATTTGACCAGAGGTGATCTCCACGAATTTGCCCGGCATGCGCATCAGCTTGCCCTTCGCGATGATCTTGAACTTCGCATCGAACTCGGGATTTTCGAGCGTCACTTCCAGCGAACCGCCGCGCGGGATCGACGAATAGGCGACGAGAAAAAGGTTCAGCAGCAGCTTCACGCGGTTTTTCGCAACGATGGCGCGCGGGCCGTTCCAGGTAACCTCGGTCTTCTTTTCCGCGGCAGCGAAGTCCTTGGCCGCGCGCTCTGCCTCACCGGTATCGATCGAAGCGCCGACCGAGCCGGAAGCGCCAAATGCGAGGCGTGCGAATTTGAGGCGAACGGAAGCATTGAGCGCGCTCGTGCGGATCAGGTCCATGGCGTCGGAATCGGCCCCGCCTTCATCCAGCAGTTCCAGACCGTTGTTGATCGCGCCGACCGGCGAGATGACGTCGTGGCAAACTCGGCTGCAAAGTAGCGCGGCCAGGTCGGGGCCGGTCAATGTAAGATTAGGATTTCTGGACATCATCGTCTCCTGAGGGCGGTGGATCCATCCGCCTATATCTTGCTTGATCAAAATTGCACGAAGTTTGCGCCGTACTCGCCGCCATAATGACACCATATTTGGTAAACCGATTGTTAAGACGATCGGCGCAAAATGTGTCTATTGCCGGAAACGGCTCATCGAACCGACCATGACGAACGGATCACACCATGCGCCTTCAATCCCCCAGAAGATTTATCGGCTTCTGCCGGCTTCTCGTCGCGCTGACCATATCCGCATTTATGCTCTCCTCGCAGGAGGCCGCAGCCCAGCAGGCCAGCGGCAACCAGTACACCGTCCAGGAGATCATCGACGCCGGCCACTCGTTCTTCGGCTCGACCAGCGGCGGCCTTGCCAAGGTCATTGAGGCGGCCTTTCAGAAATACGGACTGCCGAACGGCTACATCCTCGGACAGGAAGGATCCGGCGCCTTCATCGCCGGCCTTACCTATGGCGAGGGCCAGCTCAACACCAAGAATGCCGGCGAACATCCTCTTTACTGGCAAGGCCCCTCCCTTGGTCTTGATTATGGCGGCCAGGGCACGCGCGTGATGATGCTGGTCTATGACCTGCCTTCCGTGGACAGCATCTATGCCCGCTTCGGCGGCGTCAGCGGTCAGGCTTTCGTGGTTGCCGGCTTCGGCATGACGCTCCTCAAGAACAACAATGTTCTGGTGGTTCCGATCCGCACCGGCATCGGCGCGCGTCTCGGCGTCAATGTCGGCTATCTGAAGATCACCCCGGGCCCGACCTGGAACCCCTTCTGAACCTGCAGTCCGGTGGCGGTTTCTCTCCCGCCGTCACCCATCCGCCACTTGCCCTGCGCTTGGTGCGCGCTTAATCATTGGCGCTGACGCAAATCAATTCTGAGGCAATGGCGGCGCCGTGATCGAGTATGCACTTCTGTTCGGACTGGGCTTCCTGACGGCGGCGTTCCTCGTCTTCCTGATCTCGCCTGCCATCCATCGCCGCATCGTCTGGTATACGGAAAACCGGATGAAGGCGACCATGCCGCTCAGCCCGCAGGAGGTTCGCGCGCAGAAGGACATGGTGAGGGCACTCTATGCGGCCGAGAATGCCAGGACGGCCCAGGATTTGACAAGGGAGCGCGAAAAATCTCTTTCCTTGAAGCTTCGCCATGACGCTCTCGCCCTCGATGCCGGTCGCCTCTCCTCCGAAGTCGGCGCTTTGAAGGCGCAGATCGAAGATCTGAACCTCGAGGCCGCTGATTTCCGATCTCATCTTCGCAAGGACGAGACTTACATCAGCCAGCTGAAGACGAGCCTGCACATGGCCGAGCAGGCGAGCTCTGCAAAGGAAACCGAACTCGATCTCCTACGCAGCCGTCTGAACAAGCTTGCCGAACAGTCTGACAACCTCAAGATCGACATGGCTGCGCAGCAAACGGAGATGGAAAGCCTGAAATCGCGGGCCAACATGCTGCGCGACGAACGCGATACGCTGCGCAAGGACGTCGACCTTCTGCAGAAGCGCGCCAAGGATGCCGAGCAGAAGTTGACGCAGCAGGAACACAAGGTGCTCCGCCTGGAAGACAAGGGTGCCCGTGACGCGACCGCTGCTGCCGACAAGGAAACGCTGCTTGGGCGGCGCCAGCAGGAAGTCGCCAAGCTCAAGGAGCAGTTGAAGGCAACCAAAGCCGGTTTGCGCCAGGCGAACCGTGCGCTTCGTGCCGCCGGGCTGGCGGAGGCAATTGTCGAAACCACCGCGGAGGAAACGATGCAGGAAAGCGCTCCAGCGCCCGAACTTGATCCAGCAGCCGTTGCCGCCCGCCTCGCCGAGGAAGTTCGTGCCCGCAGCGCAGCCATTTCCGATCGCATCGCCAAGGCAAAGACGACGACAGCCGACGACAGCGCAATGCGCGAAGAGATCGCCTCGATCGCTGCCGGCATGGTCGCGCTGACCGTTATCAACGAAGGTCCGTCCTCGCCGATCCGTGACCTTTTGCCGGAAGGCGCCGGCAAGGAACAAGGCGAACGCGTGAGCCTCGCCGAGCGCGCTGCGACGATCCTTTCGGAGCCGGGCTAAGTCAGACCCGGCCCACAGCCGACGAGATTGCGAACAATGCGATCCCGGTCGCCGTTGCAACGTTGAGGCTGTCCAGGCCGGCGGACTGCGGAATGCGCGCGCTCCTGAAGCGCGCCAGGACTGTTTCCGGCAATCCTTCTCCTTCCGTTCCGACGACGAGCGCGATGCGATCTGACGACGGTATCGCGCGAATATCCGTCTCGCCGCGTGGCGATAAAGTCCAGATATCGAAGCCCCGTGCCGCAAGCGCGGCGAGAATGTCCAGAGCGCTGCCGTCGCGCTGATAGGGAACACTCAACACCGAGCCGACGGAAACGCGCATCGCCTTGCGGTAAAGCGGGTCGCAGGATGTCTCGTCGAGAAAAACGGCATCCGCACCGAAGGCCGCCGCATTGCGAAACATCGAACCCGCATTGTCGTGGTTGGAAATACCGCAACCCACCAACACAAGCGCGCGATCGGGCAGGCAGTCGAGCAGGCTCTCGCTGCGCTCGATCCTTTTTCCGATCGCCAAGACGCCGCGATGAAGATGGAACCCAACAATGCCGTCGAGGACGTCGGCCTCGGCGACGTAGATTGGAACCTCCGCCGGAAACCGCGCAATGATGTCGGAAACGCCTTCGACGCGGTTGCGCAGCAGCAGCACCTTCTCGGTCTTGAAGCCGCGCCCTGCCAAATGGGCTTCAGCCAGCATCCGCAGCACGACGGTGCCTTCGGCAATGAAGCGGTTCTGCCTGCCGGTCAGGTCGCGCTCGCGGATCGCTCGGAATTCGGCAATGCGCGGGTCATCCGCGCTCTCGATCGTGACGGGAGGCGCAGCCATCGGCGCTAATTGCCGCCGACGGTGATGTCAGCGACCAAGCGGCCCGCCTTGATGTCGTAGACCAGCGCTTTGCGCTTTCCGTCGGCAGACTGGCCGAAGAACAGAATCCGGTCTCCTGACAAAGATGTGGATTGCACGGCGAAACCGGGCGGCAGCGAAACCGTGGAGCTGACCGGCGCATCCGAAGGAACGCCGGAGCCGGAGGCAGCGGCCGTTTCGGCTGGTTCCGCCTTCATCGTCTTGTAGACAACGGCGCCGAAGACCGCCATAAGGCTCACGAACATGATGACGCCCGAAACGATCTGCAACCGCACCATCTTGCGCCGGACACTTTCCATTGCCGGGTCAAGGGACTGTTCTTCCTGATCGTCTGTCTCGATTTTGGTCATTGTGGCGTCCTGCAAAAAATACTTCGGAGAAGAAGCGTCTTGAGCGACCCCTTTAAACAAGCATCCGGGATTAGGAAAGTCCTGACCGCTGATGAGAATGCCGAAGGCCGGCTCGATGCCTGGTTGACTGCACAGCTCGGCGAGGAATTCTCGCGCAGCCGCGTCAAGGTGCTCATCAAGGACGGCCAGTTGCTTGTGAACGGAGCGCCTGCCCTCGATCCGCAGAAGAAGGTGCGGCCCGGCGACCATTACGAGATCCTGCTGCCCGAGCCGGAGGACCCCACGCCGAAAGGCGAGAACATTCCGCTCGAGATCCTTTATGAGGACGACGACGTCATCGTCATCTCGAAGCCGGCCGGCCTTGTCGTCCATCCGGCCGCCGGAAACTGGACGGGCACGCTCGTCAACGCGCTGATCTACCACTGCGGTGACAGCCTGTCGGGCATCGGCGGCGTCCGGCGACCGGGCATCGTTCACCGGCTCGACAAGGACACCACGGGTGTCATGGTCGTCGCCAAGAACGATATTGCTCACCGCAACCTGTCGCAGCAATTTGCCGACCACGGCCGCACCATGCCGCTCGAACGTGCCTACAAGGCCATCGTCTGGGGCCGCCCTCGTTCGCTCAGCGGAACGATCGACGCGCCACTCGGCCGCTCGACTGGCGACCGCACGCGCCGCACGGTCAAGCGTCCCGACAGCCAGGATGCCGACGAGGCCGTTACCCATTACGAGGTGCTGGAGCGCTTCCACGAAAACCCGGATGCGACGGCGCTCGCCGCGCTCGTCGAATGTCATCTGGAGACCGGCCGCACTCATCAGATCCGCGTCCACATGGCCCACATCGGTCATCCGCTTCTCGGCGATGGGGTCTATGGCGCGCATCTCAGAACCAAGGCCAACCTTCTGCCGGAAGCGGCACGCAAGGTCGTCAACAGCTTCGGGCGGCAGGCGCTCCATGCCTATATGCTGCAGTTCGAGCACCCCCGCTCAGGTGAGCTTTTGCACTTCGAGGCGCCCCTCCCCGAAGATATGGTGGAACTGGTCGAAGCCCTGCGCCGTTAGGCACGTAACGCCATCGTGAACCGGGCAAGCTGGCTTGAACCGCCGTTCCGCCATACTTATCTGTACATAGACTAAGTGCGGGCCCGGCTTTGGGCCGCATGTCTCGGTTCGCCTGTTCAACGCGGGGGCGCGTTCCATTGGGAACCGGAATCTACATAGGAGGGTGCAATCATGGCCCGTAATACCTTGCCGTCCATTACCGCCGGCGAAGCCGGCCTCAATCGTTATCTCGACGAAATCCGCAAATTCCCGATGCTGGAGCCGCAGCAGGAATACATGCTGGGGAAGCGTTATGCGGAGCATGGCGACCGCGAAGCCGCGCACAAGCTCGTCACCAGCCATCTGCGCCTCGTCGCCAAGATAGCCATGGGTTACCGCGGTTATGGCTTGCCGATCGGAGAGGTTGTTTCCGAAGGCAACGTCGGCCTCATGCAGGCCGTCAAGAAGTTCGATCCGGAACGCGGATTCCGTCTCGCCACCTATGCCATGTGGTGGATCAAGGCTTCGATCCAGGAATACATCCTGCGTTCGTGGTCGCTGGTGAAGATGGGGACCACTGCGAACCAGAAGCGCCTGTTCTTCAACCTGCGCCGTCTCAAGGGCCGTATCCAGGCCATCGATGAAGGCGATCTGAAGCCGGAGCATGTTGCCGAGATCGCAACGAAACTGAACGTGTCCGAGGAGGAAGTCGTTTCGATGAACCGCCGCCTTTCCGGCGACGCTTCGCTGAACGCGCCTATCAAGGCCTCGGAAGGCGATAGCGGTCAGTGGCAGGACTGGCTCGTGGACGACCACGATAGCCAGGAGGCCGTGCTGATCGAGCAGGATGAACTGGAGACGCGCCGCCGGATGCTGTCGAAGGCGATGAGCGTGCTGAACGACCGCGAACGGCGTATCTTCGAGGCCCGCCGCCTTGCTGACGAGCCGGTTACGCTGGAAGATCTCTCGTCCGAGTTCGATATCAGCCGCGAACGCGTCCGCCAGATCGAGGTGCGCGCCTTTGAAAAGGTGCAGGATGCCGTCCGAAAGGAAGCGCTGGAGAGGGCACAAGCCGTCCGCGTCGTCGAATCCACGGCATAAATCAGCAAACTCATACATGAAAAAGGCGGGTCCATGCGGCCCGCCTTTTTTGTGTCCGAGCTCTGGATCAGGGTTACTGGCTCGTGCTCACGTCGCCGAGTGCAGTCCACTCCTGGATCGCCTTGTTGAACGCTTCCGTGCCGGTCGCACCCTTCTGGATGGTGATCAGCGCGCGACGGCCATTGCGATAGGTGATCGGGATATCGATCCAGTCGCGCGTTTGAAGCAGCTGGAGATTAGCCTTTCGCGCGTCCGGATAATCATTCAGCGCGACCATGTGGAAATCGTCGGTGATCTTGGCAGGCACGGCAATCAGCGCGTCGCCGCGATCCTGCTCCGTGCGCTTCATTGAAATGCGCTGCACGCTTTCGATGCTGCCGCCCTCGAAATTCGGCGGAAGCGAGAAAACGACTTCGACGAGATGGCTCGCCGGAAGCGACGGATCGGAGTTGCGCTTGAAGGTCACGAGAACCGAAAGATTGCGCTCCGGTACCGTCACGTTGGCTTGCACAGTCGATTCCTGTTTGCCTGCCTGATCGGTTTCATGCTGGACGCTCCAGATGACGGATCCCTGGATCGCCGTCGGCGAGCTTTCGCCGATCCGCTCTTCGTAGAGGAACATCTTCTCCGTCGCACCGGCGGGCGTCTGCTGAGCGGCCGGAGCGGTTTGGACCTGCTGAGGGGCAGCGGCCGGAGCGTCTGTCGCCTGTCCTTGGGCGGGTGTACCGGCCTGCGCGGCTGGCGCCGGCGCAGCGGATGCGACGTTCTGTTCGGAGACGGACTTGCCTTCGGCGGTCGGCGTGCCGGGAGCGGCGGCCGGGCCGTTATCGACTTCCGTGCCGTCAGCCATAAGACGCTGTGTGAACTTGTTGTTCGTAGCGGAGCCGTCATCACGGGCGGCAGCCTGCTGGTCCTTCTCGGCCGGCTTTGCCGCTTCGGTATTTGCCGCGGGCGCCGCTGGCGTCGGGCTTCCGGAAGAGGCAGCCGGCTCGCCGTCGGCCGTCTTAGACGGCGCGGAACTGACCAAACCGTTGAACATCGCGACCAGCTGGTCACGGTTCATCCAAGCGGCATAGGCGCCCCCGCCCAGCACCGCCAGCACCACGAGCATGGTAATGGCCGCGCCGACGCCAAAGCGCCGACGCTTCGGCTCCATGCGGAAATTCTTGTTCTGCAGTTTGGCCGCAAGCAGATGGTCGACACCGTCGGACGGCACGGAATCGTCGTCTTCCGCCACGACGCCGCGGTGGTCGTAGCCTCGAAGTGCCTTGGCCTCCTGCCACTCTGCACCCGGAACGTCGGCGACGGGAGCTCCAGTTTTGCCGTTGATATCCTCAAAGAGGTCCGCATCGTTAAACTGTGCCGCAACGGGCTTCTTCTTGTCCTGACCTGCCTCGATCGGCGGCAGGTCGTCGAAGGCCGCAGCCTCCCATGAGAAGCCTTCGTTCGCGGGCGGCATCTTCGGCAGCACCGGTGGAAGCGCCGCAATGGCTTCCTCGAAAGCGCGCGCCGCGTCGCTGGTCGACTCGGCCGGCGGCACGATCCCCGAAAAGTTCCTCACCTCCTCGGCAGCCCACGCGGCCTCCGCTTCCTTCGCGGGCTCGGACGGGATCTGAGCAGCAGGTTCGGCCCATACGGGATCGAAATGCGCGGCAGTTTCCGCTTGAAGCGGCTCTTCGCGGCTGTGCTCTACGAATTCCTCCGGCTTCTCGAAAGCGGCGACAGGCTCGACGAGGCGATTCGAGGGATTGTATTCGTTGATCGGCGGGAGTGGCTTGGGCTCGGCCGCCGGTTCGGATTCAACCGCGGGCTCGGCTTCGAAGGCAGGTTCCGGCTCGAAAGCAGGCGCCTCCACATGAGGCTCATGTGCCGCAACATGGTATTCCTCGACCGGCGCTTCGTCGTGATGCGACGCCGCCCACTCCTCAACAGGGGCCACTTCCTCAACGGGGGCGGTTTCCTCAACGGGGGCGGCGGCTTCTTCGGCGGGGCGCTCCCATTGTGCCTCTTGAGGCGGCGCGGGCTCATCCGCCGCAACGACGGGCTCCTCGTAATGGGCCGCCTCTTCCCGAGGCTCCTCTTCATGCTGATATTCGACAGGTTCGGCGGCTTGCTCACGAGACTCGGCAACCGGTTCATCCACCGGCTCGGGCGCAGGAGCAGGTTCGGCGAATGCCTCGACTGGAGGTTCCTCATGGACAGGCGCTTCGGCAGCAGCCGCAGCAGCCGCAGCAGTCGCAGCCTGGTCTTCCGGCAATGCCTCGGAATGCTCTGCTTCCACCTCGCGAATAGCCGCATCGAGCTTATCCAGCTGGCGTTGCAGCATCGCTTCCGGCGGACGCGGCTTCATGTTTTCGAGCTGCCGCTGCACGGCACCGCGCGCGCGCTCGTAAACCTTCACCCGCATCTCGGGTGTATTTTCGGCCAGGCCGTCCACCGCCCGCCGGATAACTGCAATAAAATCAGCCATTAGTACTTTCTCGAGGGGCCAGGTCGCCCAGAGCCTGGCCAGATGTCTTAGTGACCCGCGACATTAGTCCTCAAAAGGATCAGTCACAAGTATCGTGTCGTCTCGCTCAGGACTTGTAGACAAGAGAGCGACAGGCGCCCCGATCAGCTCTTCGACCTGGCGGACATACTTGATCGCCTGGGCCGGCAGATCGGCCCAGCTGCGCGCGCCAACCGTCGATTCTTTCCAGCCTTCAAGCGTAATATAGACCGGCTCCACGCGCGCCTGCGCGCCCTGGCTGGCCGGAAGATGATCGATCTGCTCGCCGTCCAGCTTGTAGCCGACGCAGATCTTCAGTTCGTCGAGGCCGTCGAGAACATCAAGCTTCGTCAGCGCAATCCCGGTAATGCCGTTGGTTGCGACCGACTGGCGGACCAATGCCGCGTCGAACCAGCCGCAGCGACGCTTGCGGCCCGTTACCGTCCCGAATTCATGGCCCTTTTCACCGAGGAACTGGCCGATGTCGTCATGCAACTCGGTCGGGAACGGACCCTCGCCAACACGCGTCGTATAGGCCTTGGTGATGCCGAGGATGTAACCGAGCGACCCCGGACCCATGCCCGAACCGGCCGCAGCCTGACCGGCTACGGTGTTCGAGGACGTCACGAACGGATAGGTGCCATGATCGATGTCGAGCAGGCTGCCCTGCGCGCCTTCGAAGAGAATGCGGGCGCCCTTGCGGCGTTCCCTGTCGAGCAGGAGCCAAACGGTATCGCGGTATGGAAGCACGCGGTCGGCGATCGACGTCAGCTCGGTCATGATCGCGTCATGGCTGACCTCGGCGACGCCAAGGCCGCGGCGCAGCGCATTGTGATGCGTCAGGATGCGGTCGACCTTGCCCGGCAGCGCCTCAAGATCGGCGAGATCCATGACGCGGATCGCGCGGCGGCCGACCTTGTCTTCGTAGGCCGGACCGATACCGCGGCGCGTCGTGCCGATCTTCGTGCCGCTATTGGAGGCAGCATCTTCCCGGTAGGCATCGAGCTCGCGATGCAGCGAGAGAATAAGGGTCGCGTTGTCGGCGATGCGCAGGTTCTCGGGAGAAATCTTGACGCCCTGCTTTTCCAGCTTCTCGATCTCGGCGATCAACGCATGCGGGTCGACCACCACGCCGTTGCCGATCACTGCCATCTTGCCCGGGCGCACGACGCCGGAAGGCAGCAACGAGAGCTTGTAGCTGGTGCCGTCGATGACCAGCGTATGGCCTGCGTTGTGCCCGCCCTGATAGCGCACAACGATATCCGCACGTTCCGAAAGCCAATCGACAATCTTGCCCTTGCCTTCGTCACCCCACTGCGAACCGACCACGACTACATTCGTCATTAAACTCTTCCTGTTACCAGCGGATCAACCGCTCTGCTCAAACCCGCGCATCTATAAAGCTTTGTCTTTTGGAAAGCGACCCTGTTATCACGGGGAATTGGGCTTTTTGCGTGACAAATCAGCCCGCCACGGGCTAATTGCCGGTGCATCGGCAGCATTCAGAGCTCTTTTTTGGAAGACGGGAAGAATCATCCTTGCGGATCACGGCCTACCTTTGTCTCATCGTCGCAGCGCTATGCTGGGGCGGAAACGCCGTCGCCGGAAAACTGGCGCTCGGCCATGTCAGTCCGATGATGCTGACTTTCCTGCGCTGGACGCTTGCGACCACGCTGATTGCGGCAGTGTCGTTTCCGCAGTTCAGGAAGGACTGGCCGCTCGTCCGCAAGAACCTGCCTCTGCTGTTTTTCTACGGCATGATCGGTTACACGATCTTCAACGCCGTGCTTTACTCTGCGTTGCAGTACACGACCGCCATCAATGTCGCGATCGAGCAGGCCGGCATCCCGATGCTGATCTTTCTGCTCAACCTCATCTTCTTCCGCACAATTGTTTCGACCGCGCAGATGGTCGGGTTCGGCATGACGCTCGCCGGCGTCATCTTGACCGCCACCCATGGCGATATGGCCACACTGTTGAAGCTGGGCCTCAATCGCGGCGACGCCCTGATGCTGCTGGCGGTCGCCGCCTATGCAATCTACACGATCTTTCTGCGCTGGAAGCCGCCGGTTGATTGGCGAACGCTGATGGCCTTCCCCGCGTTTGCGGCAGCATTGTCGTCCCTGCCGTTCCTGCTTTGGGAGGGTGCCGCCGGCAATATCCAGATGCCTGACGGCAAAGGCTGGATCATCACCATCTATACGGCGATCTTCGCTTCACTGCTCGCGCAGATCCTCTACATCAAGGGCGTCGAATGGATCGGCGCCAACCGCGCCGGTCTCTTCATCAATCTCGTTCCGGTTTTCGGCACCCTGCTGTCCGTGCTGCTGCTCGGCGAAGCGTTGCAGCTCTTTCATATCGCCGCATTGGTTCTGACGCTCGGCGGCATTGCCATCGCCGAAAGGGGCCGCCCGGAGCTCGCCGCTCCGACCGCGCCCGCATCCCCGATGGATTGACCTGCGAACTACCCGAGTTCCAGCGTCGTCACGCCGAAGACATTCTTCAGCGGGATCGCAGGCGCGCCGCCGCGATACATGCGTGCCGTCTCGAAGACCGGCTCAAGACCTATGCTTTCGGCCAGTGCGACCGCCTCCCGGTTGGGTACCGGGACATCGATGAAAACCGGTGCATCGCCGGCTTCCGGCAACAAGCCGGCAAGCAGCGCGGCTGCGGAGTCGGCATCCGCCGCAAAAAGCGGCCCGATCTTGTAACCCTCGTAGCAGCGCCGGATCGTCGCGTAACCGCGAATCTTGCCGCTCTTGCGGACGACCAATGTCATGCGGCCGCGCCGCCTCCTGCACCAGGCGGCAACGAATTCATTGCGCGGTTCCGGGAAAATCGAGGCATCGTAACGGAAGAGCCCGTCCAGCTTGTCGGAGACCGGATGCGCCGCGAGTGACGAGCGTGGCAGGATCGTGGCGACACCGCCGTAGCGCACCGTCATGTGCGCCGTCTCGAAGCCTGCCCTGCGGTAATTCGCCTGCTGAGCGGCAACACCGTCGAGACCGATCGTACGGTCCGCTGCTGACTCGATCCCCACATTCCAAAGGGCCTTGCCGTAGCCTCTGCCGCGGAAATCCGGATGGACGATAAAGAGACCGAGAAACGCAAAACGCTCGCCGTATTTCACCACGGAAATGGAGCCAACCGGTACTTCGCCGAGCGCGCCGACGAAAAAGCCGGAGGGGTCGGCCTCCTGGAAAGCGAGTGAATCGTCGAGCCCGGGATTCCAGCCTTCTTGCCTTGCCCATTCGAGCACAAGCTCCAACTCACCCGGCCGTATCGCACGAACCGCAAATTCCGAACTCATGCAACCTTCCCATGCAAACCCTGCCGTAAGTTTGCAGGGAGGAATATCCAGAAACACTAAAGTCTAGAGACCACCGCATCGCTGCCAGGCGCAAAGAAACATGCTCATGGCTGAAACGATCTGCATCGATCGTCAAAAGGCACGACACGAAATTCCTCGCGCCGCGAATATCATGAAACAACGCCGTTACAATCTCAAGAAAATTGCTTAAGAAATTGGAACCGAAAGCAGGGGAGTAAACGGGAAAACAATAAGGCCCGCAGGCTTTCGGCGATATCATCCACTCACATCGGCCTTCGAGCCGAATAAGCGCATTTTCACTATTTCGTTGAGTATTTCGCTTCTCTTGTTGACTAGATACTGTTTGCCAGACGTAGTGATGCGGGCGACCGCCTTCTGACGAGTGAATGGATTTGGCCAGCGAGCCCTCGCGCCAGCACCTGAAAACGCCGGCGCCGCATCGTAAGCGGCGGGCAGTGCTTTGGCTGATGGTCGCCGCTTCGCTTTCGGTCATCGGCGGCACAGTTCTCCTCTCCAATGACATGCGCAATCTACGTACGCTGGCTGCGCGTTTCGGATATGAGCTGCCGGACGAGAGCGTGGTGGTCCACAAGGAAGCAGAAACGGCCAAGCCCCCGATTCAACCGAATCCGGCCCCGGTTCGCGTCGACTTTTCGAAGCATCTGCTCGAGGCGCCCCGGATCGAGCTTGCGGGCGGCTTCCTGAGGACTTGGCGGACGACAGGCCCCACAATGTGCGAAGCCCTGCGCAAGGCGGGCATCGAGACCACGCCATGGCGCCCCTCGGCTTTTGGCAGCAGTGCCTATGAGTGTTCCTTCCAGGAGGTCTACAAACAGGATGAGGAACGGCCGCTGAGTTCGGTCTTTTTGATTGTTCGCGGAGACCGCAAGGGCGCGATCTTCAACATGCGCGCCAAGATCGTCGGCCCGGCTACCGACGGCGCCGGGCGGCTTGACCCGTCGGTGATGCGCATTTTCGATACGATGCTCGCGCAACCGCACTGGCTGGATTTCAGCGACACATTGGCCGCAATCCGCGAAATGAAGGATGTGAAAGAGGATGGCTTCGGTGCAAGCGTCAGCTTCACCCGCGAGTTCACGAGCGAAAACAGCTTCAACTTCATCGTGACGATCAGGGCCGCGCCTGGCCCGCAATTGCGGACCAGGGCTTATTTTTCACGCGAGCGCTGGATGACGGCGCCGGACGTTGAGGCATCCGAAAACCTCCCGCAGATTTTCGGTAGGCTTCAGAGATAGGGCGCGAAAAAGCGCCTGACGGCGTCGATCTCATTCGGCCGGATATCATGGCCGCCCGGGTGCCACTCTGTCTTCGTCTGAGCACCCTGCCCTTCGAAATAGGCTGCTAGCGCCTTGGTCAGCGGGACCGGGCAGATCGGATCGCGTTCGCCCGCTGTGATCAGCACCTTGCGCCCATTGAGTTCCGGGTTCGCTTTCGGCTGGAACGGGACGAGCGGGTGCATGAGCACCGACGCATCGAACAGCCCTTTCTCGATCAATACATTCGCAAGAATGTTAGCTCCGTTGGAGAAGCCAAGACCCAGGATGTGTGACGCTCCGTGATCGACGGTCATGTCCTTGACGAAGGCCGCCATCTTCTGCGTGGCTCTGGCGAGATCATCCATATCGTAGACGCCCTCGCCCGTGCGCTTGAAAAAGCGCGCCGCCCCATGCTCCGAAACATCCCCACGGGGGGAAACGATCGTCGCGTCGGGCAATAGCCGCCGCCCGAAATCGAAGAACTGGTTTTCATCTCCCCCGGTGCCATGCAGCACGAAGAGAATGGGCTTTCCTGGTGCACCGGCATGCAGCCGGTGCACGTAGCTGTGGTCGTTCATCGTTCCATCCTTAAGCTTCGAGCGGCTGCAGATGCTGCTCGAGCAGCTCCCGCAGATGCGCGTGCTGCTGTGGCAGCTTCAGCGCTTCGCCGAGATGAGCCGTGTCTTCGTCCCGGTTGAAGCCGGGTTCGTTGGTGGCAACCTCGAACAGAACGCCGCCCGGCGTGCGGAAATAGATCGCCCAGAAATAGTCGCGGTCGATGACCGGGGTCACCTGGTAACCCGTATCCATGAGGGCCTTGCGGACCTCGAGCTGCTTCTCCCGGTTTTCGACGGCAAAGGCAACGTGGTGCACGGAACCGGCACCCGGCAGGGCGCGAGAGATATTCGGCATCGTTTCGAGATCGACGAGATGTGCGCCATTGCCGCCCGGCATAATCAAACGCTTCACGCCGTCCTTCTCGTCCTGAACTTCATAGCCCATGAATTTCAGGAGCTCGGCCGTCGCACCCTCGTCACGAAGCCGCATGGCCACGGAGTGGAAACCGCGAATCCCATGGTCTTCGCTGATGCCGCCATGCGTCCAGGGCTGGCGGTTGTCGTCCTTGACTTCAACAAGTGCGAGACCGTCGCCGTCGGGACCGGCGAAGTTCAACCGCTTTTCTCCAAAGCTCTCGTCGGCCTTGAGGCCGCTGACGCCGAGCTTGGCGAGACGGTCGCTCCAGAAACCGAGCGAACCTTCGGGAACGGAAAAGACGGTCGTGCCGACTTCGCCGGTGCCCGGACGGCCCTGCGCCATCTTCGGGAACGGGAAGTAAGTCATGACCGTGCCGGGGGCACCGGTCTCGTCGCCATAGTAGAGATGGTAAACTTCAGGCGCGTCGAAGTTCACGGTTTTCTTGACGCGGCGCAGACCGAGTGCGTTCGTGAAGAACTGATTGTTGGTGCGGGCGTCCTCCGCCATGGAAGTGACGTGGTGCAGACCCTTGATCTGGTTGAGCATATCGAAACCCTTTTTCTTGCCCGCAACGGCGGGCGTTGGATGGGTTATAGATGAGCCCTTGGAGCGTTTTGGAATAGCCGTGGAGATCAAAACGCATTGTCTCCGTTCATTGAACAACGATCAGCAGCTGTTCAATAAGTCTGGCTATCCTGCGGATTAGCCGGTAGCTCCCACGCCACCGGCGTGCGGCCATGGGACTGCAGAAAGGCATTCGCTTTCGAAAAATGCCGGCAGCCGAAAAATCCGTTATGGGCCGAAAGCGGTGACGGATGCGGCGCCTTCAGGACGAGATGGCGGTAGGAGTCGACGAAGGCCGCCTTTCGCTGCGCGTAGGAACCCCAGAGCATGAAGACGACCGAGTCGCATTGCTCGTTGACCTTGCGGATCACCGCATCGGTGAATTGCTCCCAGCCCTTGCCCTGATGCGACGCTGCCTGCGCCTCCTCGACGGTCAAAACGCTGTTCAGCAGCAGGACCCCCTGCTGGGCCCAATGCTCCAGGAAGCCATGCCGCGCCGGTTTGATGCCGAGGTCGGCTTCCATCTCTTTGTAGATGTTTACCAGCGACGGCGGAATACGCACGCCGGGCCGAACGCTGAAGCAAAGCCCGTGCGCCTGCCCGAGACCGTGATACGGGTCCTGCCCGAGAATGACGACCTTCACCCGGGTAAGGGGCGTCAGGTCGAGCGCCCGAAAATACTCCGAACCTTTGGGAAAGATGCGCTTGCCAATCTGCTTCTGGGCCAGCAGGAAATCCTTGAGCTGCGCCATGTACGGGCTGGAAAATTCAGCCGCGAGCGCCGTCTTCCAGCTTTCTTCAAGCGCAATGGTCTGTTCGCTCATCGATCATCCCTGTTCAACCGCATGGCCGACGGATTGCCCTAAGCCCTAAAGGGAATACGCGGAATATTTTAGTCACCTATCGCGGCTAAAATTTACGAAGTATCGTTAGACCGGTGACAATGGCGCGGTAAAGCAAGCGTCAGCAAGGATTTAACACGAATGAAGTTTGGCACAAGCGGCCTGCGCGGCCTCTCCACCGATTTGAAAGGCAGGGCATCGGCCGTCTACGCCACGGCATTCGGGCAATATCTTCTCGAGAGCGGGCGTGCGGGGCACGGCGATCTCGTTCTGATCGGCCGCGACTTTCGTGACTCCAGCCCCGAAATCGCTGCGACTTGCGCTGCGGCACTCTCCGCGCTCGGCTTCAGAGTCGCTGACTGCGGCACCGTTCCGACGCCGGCATTGGCGCTCTATGGGCTCCGGCACAAGGCGGCCAGCCTGATGATTACCGGTTCGCACATTCCGGCCGACCGCAACGGCATCAAATTCTACCGGCCCGACGGCGAAATCGACAAGGCAGACGAAGCGGCGATATCCGATCTCGCAGCCAAGCTCGACGCCTCGATACCCAAAGCGGCCGCCACAGCCGGCACAAAAGTCGAAGACAAGACGGCTGACTGCACGGAAGCCTTCGTTGCGCGCAATGCCGGTATCCTTTCTGCAAATGCTCTTTCCGGCCTGAAGATCGGCGTCTATCAGCACAGTACGGTCGCTCGCGACCTTCTGGTTCAGCTGCTGTCGCATTACGGGGCCGACGTCGTTGCCCTCGGACGATCGGAAACATTCATACCTGTCGATACCGAAGCGGTCTCGGCGGAAACCATCGCGCTCCTGCAGGATTGGGCAAAGTCGTTGAAGCTCGACGCTGTCGTTTCCGCCGATGGTGACGGCGACCGGCCTCTGGTCACCGACGAAACCGGCATGCCGCTGCGGGGCGATCTCCTCGGGCTGATTGCTGCGAACTTCCTGAACGCGGGCACCGTCGTCACGCCCGTCACCTCCAACTCCGGCATCGAAGCCGCCGGCGCCTTTGCCGTCGTGCGGACACGCGTCGGCTCGCCCTTCGTCATATCAGGCATGCAGGCAGCCAGCTCCGCGGGCAAAGACCGCATCATGGGTTTCGAGGCCAACGGCGGCTTGCTGACCGGCTCGGATTTCACCGTCAACGGCAAGACCGTGGACACACTGCCGACGCGCGAGTGTTTCCTGCCGATGCTCGCCGTGCTTTCGCTGGCAGCAGCGCAAAAGAAGCCGCTCTCGGCAATCGCCGGTTCCTATAACCTTCCGGTTGCTGCCGCCGACCGGCTGGAGAACTTCCCCGTCGAAACCAGCGCAAAGCTGATGGCTTACCTGCGCGCATCGCCGGAAAATCTGGCCGAATTCCTGGCACCGATCGGAAAACCTTCCGCGACGAGCGATATCGACGGATTGCGGGTCACGCTGGCCGACAAGCGCATCATTCACTTCCGCCCCTCTGGCAACGCGCCGGAAATGCGCTGCTATGTCGAGGCGGAAAACGAACACGCCGCAACGGAACTGCTTGAAGCCGGACTGAACCGGATCAGGCAATGGGCCGGACAGAATTGATTGAAGACAAAAGACTTTGAGGAAACGCACCCGATGACGCAAAAGATCGTTCCCGTGATCATGGCAGGAGGCAAGGGCACGCGCCTCTGGCCACTGTCGCGCGCAACTGCGCCGAAGCAATTCATTCAGTTCATCGGCGACAAGACCCTGTTCCAGGAAACACTTGTCCGCGTCTCCGACCCCGCACTTTACGAAGCGCCGGTCGTGCTGACCAATGAAGAATTCCGCTTTCTCGTGGCCGAACAGGCCCGCGAGCTCGATCACCCGCTGAAGGCCATCCTGCTCGAGCCCGTCGCCCGCAACACCGCGCCCGCCGTCGCCGCCGCTGCCGCTCTCGTTGCCGAGGCTTTCGGCAAGGACGTGATCATGCATGTGCTCGGCTCGGACTATGAGATCGTCGCCGACCAAAGCTATTTCGACAGCGTCCGCGCAGCGCGGGAAACGGCCGCTACCGGCAAGCTCGTCACCTTCGGCATCAAGCCCACCGAGCCGGCGACCGGCTACGGCTACATCGAGGGCGGCAAGAACCTTCCGACCGGCGCGCAGACGGTGAAGCGCTTCATTGAAAAGCCGCCTCTGGACAAGGCGAAGGAGATGCTGGCAGCCGGCGATTTCTACTGGAATTCGGGCATGTTCATGTTCCAGGTTTCGGTGCTTCTTGGCGAAATGCGCGCCCATGCGCCGGATGTCGTGAAAGCGGCCGATGCTGCGGTCGCGAAGTCCACACGCGACCTCGACTTCATCCGCCTCGATTCCCCGTCCTTCGCGAAGGCGCCGAACATCTCGATCGACTATGCGATCATGGAAAAGACGGAAAACGCCGCCGTCGTGCCCTCGCCATTCAAGTGGTCTGACCTCGGCAGCTGGGACTCCGTGTGGAAAACCGGCACGCGCGATCCGAATGGCAACGTCGCGACTGCCAATACGACACTTGTCAATAGCCGCAACTCGCTGGTGATGAGCCACGGCGTTCATCTCGCCGTCCAAGGCATGGACGACGTTGCCGTGATTGCCAGCGAGGATGCCGTCTATGTCGGTAAGCTGCAGGACAGCCAGAGTGTTGGCGATCTCGTCAAGACGCTCGCCGCCCTGCCCGCCACATCGAAACTGACGGAGACGCATCCGACCTCATATCGGCCCTGGGGCGGTTACACGTCGATCCTCAACGGCGACCGCTTTCAGGTGAAGCGCATCTTCGTCACGCCCGGCAAGAAGCTCTCGCTGCAGAAACATCATCACCGCTCGGAACACTGGATCGTCGTCAAGGGCACGGCCGAGGTGACGATCGGCGAGAACGTCCAGATGCTGCGCGAAAACGAGTCGGTCTATATCCCGCTCGGCGAGGTCCACCGGCTCGCGAATCCCGGCAAGATCATACTGGAACTGATCGAAGTGCAAACGGGTTCCTACCTCGGTGAGGATGACATCATCCGCATCGTCGACGAGTTCGGCCGTAGCTGAAACGTGCCGCTGTCTTGAATTTGTAAGTGTGCGCCTGTAACACGATCGCGTTTTGCCGCCGTAGGCCGCGATCGTTTTACATGATGAAGGTTATCCCATGCGCATAGTTATGATTGGTTCGGGTTACGTCGGTCTCGTTTCCGGCGCCTGCCTTGCGGATTTCGGACACCACATCACCTGCGTCGATAAATCAGAGGCAAAGATCGACGCGCTCATGGCCGGCGAAGTGCCGATCTTCGAGCCGGGCCTTGACGCCATCATCGAACACAACCGCAGCGCCGGCCGCCTGGATTTCTCCAAGGAGCTGACAGGGCCGGTCGCCGATGCCGATGTCGTCTTCATCGCGGTCGGCACGCCGTCGCGCCGCGGCGACGGCCACGCCGATCTGAGCTACGTTTATGCCGCCGCGCGCGAGATCGCCGCAGCCGTTACCGGCTTTACCGTCGTGGTCACGAAATCCACCGTTCCCGTCGGCACCGGCGACGAGATCGAGCGCATCTTCCGCGAGGAATTCCCCGGCAAGGACATCGCCGTCGTCTCGAATCCGGAATTCCTGCGCGAAGGCGCGGCGATTACCGATTTCAAGCGTCCGGACCGCATCGTCATCGGCACGGAAGACCCGCGCGCGACGGAAGTCATGCGCGAAGTCTACCGGCCGCTCTATCTC
>NZ_JBNDHT010000118.1:0-22769 GCF_056755115.1 Rhizobium sp. SVR5-2C
GTGAACGGCGTGCACTATGGCGTTCCTTATCTCTGGGGACCAAATGTGCTGATGTACAATACGGAGGTCTTCAAGGATAAGGCGCCGACCAGCTGGAAGGTTGTCTTCGAGGAGGAAACACTTCCCGACGGCAAGTCCAACAAGGGGCGGGTCCAGGCCTATGACGGCCCGATCTATATCGCCGATGCTGCCCTCTATCTGATGGCGAACAAACCGGACCTCGGCATCAAAGACCCTTACGAGCTCAACGAAGATCAGTACAAGGCGGCCCTCGACTTGCTGCGCGGCCAGCGCAAGCTCGTCTCGCGTTACTGGCATGACGCGATGATCCAGATCGACGACTTCAAGAACGAAGGCGTCGCCGCTTCCGGGTCCTGGCCGTTCCAGGTCAACCTGATGCAGGCCGACAAGCAGAAAATTGCTTCAACCTTCCCGGAGGAAGGGGCCACCGGCTGGGCTGATACCACCATGCTTCACGCTGACAGCGAGCACCCGAATTGCGCCTACATGTGGATGGAGCACTCGCTGTCTGCGAAGGTTCAGGGCGACGCCGCCGCTTGGTTCGGCGCCGTCCCCTCCGTCCCGGCGGCCTGCAAGGGCAACGAACTGATGACCGATTCCGGCTGCAACACCAACGGCTTCGATCACTTCGACAAGATCAAGTTCTGGAAGACGCCGACAGCCAAGTGCACCAGCCAGGGCGAATGCGTGCCCTATCACCGCTGGGTATCGGACTATATCGGCGTCATCGGCGGGCGGTAATCGCTGCCACCTTCTCCCCTTTGGGGGAGAAGGTGGCCCGAAGGGTCGGATGAGGGGGCGCTGCGGCAGCCTCGCCCTCGCTTGAGCTCGGACGTTCGCTCCTTCCGTCGCTCACCCCCTCATCGCCTCGCTTTGCTCGGCACTTCTCCCCGATGGGGAGAAGTGGGAGTATGCCGCTCGCACTCCCACATCGATGAATTATCGTGGAGTTCCACCAATGACACCCGCTGTCCGTTTCCAAAAGGTCTCACGCCATTTTGGCCAGGTTCGCGCCGTCGATCGCGTCGATCTCGAAATCGCCTCGGGCGAATTCTTCGCGATGCTCGGCCCCTCCGGCTCGGGCAAGACGACATGCTTGCGCCTGATTGCCGGCTTCGAGCAGCCGACGGACGGACATATCGAGATCTTCGGCGAGACGGCCGGCGGCGTTCCGCCTTACCGGCGCAACGTCAATACCGTCTTCCAGGACTACGCGCTCTTCCCGCACCTCAACGTCGTCGACAATGTCGCCTACGGGCTGATGGTCAAGGGCATCGACAAGGCGGAACGCACTAGGGCGGCGGAACAGGCGCTGGAACTGGTGAAGCTCCCCGGCTATGGCGCCCGCCGTCCCGGTCAGCTTTCCGGGGGCCAGCGGCAGCGCGTGGCGCTGGCCCGCGCGCTGGTCAACAAACCGAAGGTGTTGCTGCTGGACGAACCACTCGGCGCGCTTGATCTGAAGCTGCGCGAACAGATGCAGGAGGAGCTGAAGAGCCTGCAGCGGGCGCTCGGCATCACCTTCGTCTTCGTCACCCACGATCAAGGCGAGGCACTCTCCATGGCCGACCGCGTCGCCGTCTTCAACAATGGCGGCATCGTCCAGGAGGGCACGCCGCATGATATCTATCGCCGCCCAAAGACCCGCTTCGTCGCCGATTTCGTCGGTTCCTCGAACGTCATCGCACCGGATCTGATGACCTCGCTTGGCGGCGAGAAACGCTGGGCGAGCCTGCGCCCCGAGGCGATCCATCTTTCTGGCGACGGGGTAGAAGCGAAGATCGAAAACACCAGTTTTCTTGGCGCCGCGACGCGCCTCACCGTCGACATCAAGGGCGCACGCCTGCACGTCACCCTGCCCGCCGGAACGCATGTACCTACTATCGGCGCGACCGTGCGCCTTCTCTGGCAGCCGGCCGACGTGCATTACATGGACGACGCGGCATGACGACGTTGACCCTCACAAAGCCCGTCGGCGCGACTTCGATTCTGCCCGGACGCGGCGGCTTCTTCGGCCGGCTGTCGGATGCCTTCTGGCGTCATCCGAAGCTGCTGCTCCTTCTGATGCTGACTCCGCCGCTGCTCTGGCTCGGCGTCATCTATATCGGCTCGCTGATCGCGCTCCTTCTGCAGAGCTTCTTCTCGATCGACGATTTCTCCGGTCTTATCAACTACGAGTTCACGCTCGCGACCTACGCGCAGCTTCTGAACCCCACCAATTTCGACATCATCGTCCGCACCGTCGTCATGGCGGCCATGGTGACGATTGCCTCTGCCTTCATCGCCTTTCCGATCGCCTATTACGCCGCACGCTATGCTCAAGGAAAATGGAAGGCCTTCTTCTATCTCAGTGTCATGCTGCCGCTCTGGTCGAGTTATCTGGTCAAGGTCTATGCCTGGAAGCTGGTTCTGGCGAAGGAAGGCATCCTGACCTGGATTTTCGCCAAGCTGCACCTCTCCTGGCTGCTCGACGGCGTTCTCGCCCTGCCCGTGGTCGGTGGCAATTCATTGTCGGTCAGCTATCTCGGGACCTTTATCGTCTTCGTCTATATCTGGCTGCCCTACATGATCCTGCCGACACAGGCCGCTCTCGAGCGCGTCCCGGCAAACCTGATCGAAGCCGCGTCCGATCTCGGCGCCACGCCGCAACAGACCTTCCGCACCGTGCTGTTTCCGCTGGCGCTACCCGGCATCGTCGCGGGCTCCATCTTCACATTCTCCCTGACGCTCGGCGACTACATCATCCCGCAGATCATTGGCTCCTCGCGCCTTTTCATCGGCCAGGCGGTCTATGCACAGCAGGGTACGGCGGGCAACGTACCACTCGCCGCCGCCTTCTCCGTCGTGCCGATCGTCATCATGGCCGTCTATCTCTGGCTTGCTAAAAAGCAGGGGGCTTTCGATGCGCTCTGATCGCCACCAGACATCGCCGCTATTGCTGAAGATCGCCGCTGCCGGCGGGCTGCTCTTCCTGCACCTGCCGATCCTTCTGATCTTCGTCTATGCCTTCACGACCGAGGAAAAAAGCTATCAATGGCCGCCGCCGGGGTTCACGTTGCAGTGGTTGGGCATCGCCTGGAACAGGCCGGACGTCTGGGCCGCCCTCGGGCTTTCCCTGCAGGTCGCCTGCATCGCGACAGCGATTGCGCTGGTGCTCGGTACGCTTTGCGCGGCCGCCGTCAGCCAGACCAGGTTCTTCGGCCGCGAAGCGATTTCGCTGCTCGTCATCCTGCCGATCGCGCTGCCCGGCATCATCACCGGCATTGCGCTGCGCTCGGCCTTCAGCCTGTTTGACATCCCGTTCTCGGTCTGGACGATCGTTCTCGGCCACGCCACCTTCTGCGTCGTGGTCGTCTACAACAATGCGGTTGCCCGCTTCCGCCGCACGTCCGCTTCGCTGATCGAAGCCTCGATGGATCTTGGCGCCGACGGTTTCCAGACATTCAGATACGTCATCCTGCCGAATATCGGCACGGCGCTTTTGGCCGGAGGCATGCTCGCCTTTGCGCTGTCCTTCGACGAGGTCATCGTCACGACCTTCACCGGCGGCCAGCAATCGACGCTGCCGATCTGGATGCTGGAAGAGCTCATCCGCCCGCGCCAGCGACCGGTCACCAACGTGGTCGCCATGGTCGTCGTGCTCGTCACTTTCCTGCCGATCCTGGCAGCCTACTACCTCACTCGCGACGGCGATCAGATCGCCGGAGCCGGCAAATAACCAGAGTGGGATGCGGAAAAGTGTGAAGCGGTTTTCCGTCCACATCCCACTCCGTCAACAATATGGGAGAACATCATGGACACCGCGATGCTGATTGGATCTCGTTTCGAAGCGGGCACGGAAACGGAAGAGCGCATCTTGAACCCGAAGACGGGCGAGACCGTGCTGAACCTGCCGGAAGCCTCGCTCGGCCAGATCGACGCCGCCGTGGAGGCGGCCGAAAAGGCATTCATGAGCTGGTCGCAGACGACACCCGCCGAGCGCTCCGGCTATCTTTTGAAGATCGCCGATGCGATCGAGAAGGATGCACAAGGTTTCGCCACGCTGGAAGCCTTGAACTGCGGCAAGCCGATCAATGCCGTGCTGAACGACGAAATACCGGCGATTGTGGATTGCTACCGCTTCTTTGCGGGCGCCGTCCGGAACCTGCATGGACCAGTCGCCGGCGAGTATCTGCCTAGTCATACCTCGATGATCCGCCGTGACCCGATCGGCATCGTCGGGTCGATTGCACCGTGGAACTATCCGCTGATGATGATGGCCTGGAAGCTCGCGCCAGCGATCGCCGGCGGCAACACCGTCGTCTTCAAGCCGTCCGAACAGACACCGCTGACCGCGCTGAAGATGGCGAAGCTCCTTGCCGAGATCCTGCCCGAAGGCGTTGTCAACGTCATCCTCGGCCGCGGCGAAAGCGTCGGCAATGCATTGATCAACCATCCGAAGATTTCGATGGTATCCATCACAGGCGACGTCGCAACCGGCAAGAAGGTGCTGCAGGCGGCCGCCAAGACCGTGAAGCGCACGCATCTGGAGCTCGGCGGCAAGGCGCCGGTCATCGTCTTCGACGACGCCGACATCGAGGCAGTCGTGTCCGGCATCCGCACCTTCGGCTACTACAATGCCGGCCAGGACTGCACCGCCGCCTGCCGCATCTATGCCGACGCCAAGATCTACGACCGGTTCGTCGCCGACCTCTCCTCGGCCGTCGCCAGCATCAAGTTCAACCAGGCCGATGATACCGAAAACGAGATCGGTCCATTGATCTCCAAGCGCCAGCGCGATCGCGTAGAAAGCTTCGTCGCGCGGGCCTCAGAACACAAGCACATGGAAATCACCGCCGGTGGCAAGATCTCCGGCGACAAGGGCTTCTTCTATGCTCCCACGGTCGTCGCCGGCGCAACGCAGGACGATGAAATCGTCCGCCGCGAGGTTTTCGGTCCTGTCGTTTCCGTCACCCGCTTCACCGATGTCGAGGACGCGGTCACCTGGGCGAACGACAGCGATTACGGCCTTGCCTCGTCCGTCTGGACCAAGGACATCAGCCGCGGCATGAAGACGGCCGCGCGCCTGCAGTATGGCTGCACCTGGATCAACACGCACTTCATGCTCACCAACGAGATGCCGCATGGCGGCCTGAAGCAATCCGGCTACGGCAAGGACATGTCGGTCTACGCACTGGAAGACTACACCGCCGTCCGTCACGTCATGATCAACCACGGCTGATCCGTGCGCCGGGCGGAACCGTCCGGCCGCAAACCAAACGAGCAACAACATAAAAAGGGGAACCCAAATGAAACGCCGTACCGTTCTTGCCGCCTTGGGCGGCATCTGCCTCGCCTCGACGCTTACAGGAATGCCAGCCTACGCCGCCGACCAGACACCGCTCGCGGTCGTCGAACAGTATCTGGCCGCCTGGAACGCCCATGATGCCGGCAAGGCCGCTGATCTTTTTGACGAAAAGGTCAGCTATTACGACGCGTCAGTCGGCAAGCCCACCGTCGGCAAGGCGGAAGCCAAGGCCGCGGTAATCGACAACTTCATGACCGCGGCGCCGGACCTCAAATGGGTGATGCGCGGCGATCCAATCGTCAGTGGAAACAAGGTTTCCTTCGAGTGGACCTTCTCGGGAACGAATAGCGGCGCTTGGGCGGATGGAACCCCGGCAACCAACAAGTCCTTCTCCTTCGATGGCGCCTCGGTCTTCGTTATAGAAAACAATGCGATCAAGCAGCAGTCGGACTATTACGATGCCCTTGGCTTCTACAAGCAGCTGGGTTTGATGTAACGTCCCGATGCCTGACGGCGACACCCCTTCGAAGGGCGTCGCCAACGGGCCGCTGGGCCGCACCTGCCGTTCCGTCTTTCAGCCTGAAGCTTCAGGCGACATGGCCATAGAGAGCGAGCAGCTGTTCGCTGCCGTTCCACACCATGTCGAGCGCCACATAGACGATGATCGCAAGGCCGATCCAGCCGATCCACTTGAAGCGCTCGAGGAGCTTCGCGACGACGTTCGAAGCGAGGCCCATCAGCAACACCGAAAGGATGAGGCCGAAAATCAGCGCATTCATGTTCTCCTTGGCGGCGCCCGCAACGGCAAGCACGTTGTCGAGCGACATGGAGACATCGGCGAAGATAATTTGAGCGATCGCCTGCCGGAAGAGCTTCGGTTTCACATGCGGGTCATGGCCGGAAGCATCGCCGGCATGCGCCTGCTCCTCTGCCGCCGACAGCAATTCCTTGCCCATCGTCCAGCAGATCCACAGGAGCATCAGTCCGCCGGCAAGCGTGATGCCGGTAATCGCAAGCAGCTTCGCCGCGGCCACGGCGAAGACGATGCGGATGATTGCTGCGGCCGCGATGCCGACGGCAATCGCCTTGCCGCGCAGCTCGCTGACAAGGCCGGCGGCGGCCATGCCGATGACGATCACATTGTCCCCCGAGAGCAGGAGATTGATCATGATCACTTCGAAATAGGCGGAAATGGTATGCTGGTCCAGAAAGGCGGGCATGGAAAAGGCTTTCGTCGATGGGGCAAATCGATGTCCATCCCTTGAAACAGATCGGTCGAACTTTGGAAAGCCCCAATATGATCATTTGAGGAACGCCGTTCCGTTTTAAACGATTTGGAACAATTTCCCGTCTGCCGCGTAGCTTCTGGGACAAACGCAGAGGACAAACACCATGCTGAAATGGGCACTGATATTCTTGGTAATTTCGCTGATCGCCGGTTTCTTCGGTTTTTCCGGCATCTCCGCGGCCACCGCGACAATCGCGCGCGTGCTGTTCGGCATTGCTCTCGTTATCTTCTTGATCTTCCTGATCCTGGCGCTGCTAGCGGGACAGGCGATCCTATAGTCCGCAAGGTTTGCCTATAACAGGCTTGCCCCGACATTGATCGCGAGCGCCAGGATCGTCGTGTTGAACAGAAACGACAGCACTGCGTGGAGCAGCGTGATCTTGCGCATCGTCACGGAAGAGACGGCAACATCAGCCGTTTGCGCCGCCACGCCGATCGTGAATGAGAAATAGAGGAAGTCCCAATAGACCGGCTCTTCAATCCGATCGGGGAAGATCAGCCCATTTCCCTGTTCGCTGTAAAAGCGGTGGGCGTAGTGGATGGTGAAGAGCGTATGGAGGAACACCCAGGAGATAAGAATCGTGACGACCGCCTCGCCGGCTTTGGCCAATGCGATACTCGGCGCGGCGCTTTTGATGGAATGCAGCTCGAGACCGATACCGGCAATGCTTGCAAGTGCCGCCGCGATCGACAGGAACAGCACGAGGGTGTCGGAGAAATCCAGATCCTCCGCCCGCCTCCTGATATCCGCAACCGTTGCTCGAAGCATTCTTCTCCAACTGATGCCGATGAAGACCATGGCCGCGACGTTCCAGCCGATCAGAACATGGTCGGCGCCCACGCGTACGGAGTTCAGGACCAGAAAAGCGGCAAGGCCGGAAATAAAGGCGATAATGACGCTCGAGTGCCGGGTGACAGAGGTCACCGTTAAGCCGCCCTGGTCGTCATCCGCCATGGATTTTCTCCGGCCCCGTTGCCATCGATACTAATAGGAAAATGGCGCGGCCGCTCTTGGCGGACGCGCCATTCCAGTCGTCTCATGCAAACATCTTAGGCGGCAGCGAGCTGCAGTTCCTTGCGAACCATTGCACGAAGCGCCCCCAGGTCCTTGGCGAAAGCACGGATGCCTTCGGCAAGCTTTTCGGTTGCCATGGCATCTTCGTTCATCAGCCAGCGGAAAGTCTTCTCGTCGATTTCGATCTTCGGCTCGGCCTTCTTCGCTTCCGGCGAAAGCCTGCGCGCAAGCGTGCCCTGATCGTTTGCGAGTTCATCGAGCAATGCCGGGCTGATCGTCAGGCGATCGCAACCGGCCAGCGCTTCGATTTCGCCGACATTGCGGAACGAAGCACCCATGACGATCGTCTTGATGTCGTGCGACTTGTAATAATTGTAGATGTCACGGACCGACTGAACGCCCGGATCCTCTTCCGCAGTGTAGTCCTTGCCGGTCGACTTCTTGTACCAGTCGAGGATACGACCAACGAAAGGCGAGATGAGGAAGACCTTCGCGTCAGCGCAAGCAATCGCTTGAACTTTGGAGAAGAGAAGCGTCAGGTTGCAGTCGATACCTTCCTTCTGCAGCACTTCCGCAGCACGGATCCCTTCCCAGGTGGATGCAAGCTTGATCAGGATGCGATCTTTCTCGATGCCACGTTCCTTGTAGGCGGCAATGATGGCGCGCGCCTTGGCGATGGATGCTTCCGTATCGAAGGAGAGGTCGGCGTCTACCTCCGTCGAAACACGCCCGGGAACGAGTTTCGACAAAGCAGCGCCGACGGAAATCGCCAGCCGATCCGCAACGGCAGCCGCAGCCTCATCGGTATTTCCGCCCCGCTTCTTTCCCCAGGCCACAGCTTCCTTGACCGCATCGGCAAACATGGGCGTGCCGAGCGCCTTCAAAACGATGGTCGGGTTGGTGGTGCAATCCACCGGCTTCAGGCGCGCGACGGCCTCGATATCGCCGGTATCGGCGACAACCGTGGTCATTTCGCGGAGTTGGTCAAGCTTGGATGTCATGGTCAAATTCCCTTGTGAACTCGAACTGCTACCTTGCGCTGCGAACCGGCGCGAGCTCCGGTAATTGAGGTAATCTACGGACAGACGATTTGCATGCAATAGGCGGAAGGCGACCCGTCACTTTCCGCGCCTATACATTGCCTTACCCGGACGAGTACGACTTTGTCAGCAGCGACTATCATCGTTTCGTCAATCGAAAGTCAAGGACATTTGTGCATTTCAATTGACATAAGTGTCACGCGCGTCATTATCGCCGGTACCGGGCTCTTCTTCCTTCTCGAAGGGTAATTAGGGTCGAATTTGCACGGGAGAAGATGTGGTCAAGCTGAAACGCGGCACGCACACGGCCTACTCCGAAGCCTCCTCTTTGAGGCTGCGCGCCGCGTGGCTATACTACAATCAAGGCCTGACGCAGAAGGATGTCGCCGAACAGCTCGGCATCAGCCGAACCACCGTCATCCGCCTGCTCGACGAAGCGATGAGGCGCAGCGAGGTGCAGATCTGGATCAATGATTCAATCGGTGATTGCGTCGAGTTGTCGGTGAAGCTGGAGAGGGCCTATGGCCTCGACGAGGCGATCGTTGTTCCCGCTCCAGCGCGTTGCGACGCCGAGAGCCTGGCGAAAAACGTCGGCCTCGCTCTTGGCCAGTTCCTGTCCGAAGCAATCCCTGACGATTATACGATCGGCGTCGGCTGGGGCCGCACGATGACGGCTTCGCTTTCGAGCTTCCGGCCACCGCGCCGCGTCAATTGCAAGGTCGTCTCGCTCCTCGGCGGCATTGTCGCGGTGCATCAAACGAACCCGATCGACTATACGTGGCGGCTCGCGAGTCAGCTTGGTGCGGAGTGCTACATGTTCCTCTCGCCGCTGCTTGTCGACTCGGTCGAGACCAAGCGCAACCTGATCGAAAAATGCGGGCTCGACGCGATCTATCGATTGGCCGAAGATCTCGATCTCGCGATCGTCAGTTGCGGGGACATCGGTCCTCATTCGACGTCGCTGTCGGAAGGCTGGATTTCGAAGACGGAACTGCAGCAGCTGATCGATGCCGGCTGTGTCTGCGACACGATGTTCAATTTTCTCGACGAGGACGGCAACACTGTCGATCATTCGATCAACAGCCGCGTCATGTCAGTCGATCTCGATACGCTGAAGAACGCCAGGCACATCGTGCTCGCCTCGGGCGGCGCCCACCGCGCCGTCGCCATTCGCGCCACCATAAGGCGTATCGGCTGCAATACGCTGATCACCGACGAGAGCGCAGCCAGGGCGCTGCTGGAGCTGACGGAGACCGCACAGCTTGCGTCTTCTCCCCGGCGAGGAGAGGAGAACCCTCAGGCCTGACCGGCTTCCCAGCCAAGCATTGCCCGCTTTCGGGTGAGGCCCCAGTGATACCCTGTCAGCGCCCCGCTCTTGCCGACGGCACGATGGCATGGCACCACGAAGGATATCGGGTTGGCACCGACGGCAGCGCCTACAGCACGCATCGCCTTGGGATTGCCGATGTCATTGGCAATATCGCTGTAGGTCACAGCCTTGCCGAACGGAATCTTCAAGAGGCTTTCCCAGACGCGCACCTGAAAATCCGTGCCGATGAGCACGACGCGCAGCGGCTGGTTGGCCGACCACTTGCCCGGATCGAAGATGCGCTCGCAATAAGGCGCCGTCGCCTGCCGATCCTCGACATATTCGGCATTCGGCCAGCGGCAGCTCATGTCTTCAAGACAGGCAGCCTCGTCGCCAAGATCGCTGAAGGCAAGGCCGGCAAGGCCGCGATCGGTCACCATGACCAGTGCGACGCCGAACGGCGACTGGTGGAAGGCGTAGCGGATCGTCAGGCCACCACCGCGTGCTTTCCACTCGCCCGGCGACATCGCCTCATGGGTGACGAAGAGGTCGTGAAGACGGCTCGGGCCGGAAAGGCCCACTTCGATCGAGGTTTCAAGCAGCGGCATGTTTTCCTGGCGCAGCAACCGCTTTGCATGGTCGAGCGTGACTGCCTGCAGGAACGCCTTTGGCGAAAGCCCGGCCCAGCGGGTAAACGTCTTCTGGAGTTGCGTCGGCGATTGGTTGAGCCGCGCGGCGATCGCCTCCAGCGACGGCTGGTCGCGATAGTCCTCGGTGATGAGTTCGATGACCTGACGCACGGTCTCGTAGTCCGGACCCGCCGGCGTCATGTCTCTGTTCAGATTTGCGATCATATTCATCGTTCTTCTCCTTGTAACAAGGAGATAGTCAAGAGGACGGCTACAAGCCACCCGTTTCTTGCGGCACGGTTCAAATGCGTTGCTTGACCGTTGCGAGCGCGCATTTGAAGGCTCTGGCGAAGCTTTCGCGGTCATCCGGATTGAGGAAGGAGCCGATATCCGTCCGCCGGCCCTCGCCGAAAATATGCATGGAGAGAATGCCGATCTCCTGATGGCGGCGCACCAGGAAGCGCGCCCAGAACGGATTGAAGTGATGCTCCACCATTCTCCCGGAAGGCGTAAATTTTCGGATCGCGACATCGGTGCGCGAAACCGTCACTTCCTCGCGCGCCTTTCCGGAGCGATAGTTAAGCCAGAAGGCACCGTAAAGCAGGGCGAAATCCAGCCCGAAGAAGAAGCCGATCGGCCAAGCCCCGGTGACGATAAAGAACATCCCGTACATGAAGCAGACAGCACCGGAAAGCAGAAGCAACACCCTGAAGCCCTTGCGCCCGAGCGACCGGTAAGGGAAAAGTTCGGCTGCAAAAACAGGCTTGTCGTTCGCCCTCTCGGCGTTGCTTTCTGTCATGGCCGATGAGTATAGATTGTCCATGTCCGAACCGAAACTCAAATCCGCCCGCAAAGCTCCGCAAAACTCAAAAGTGATCACCCGCGACAAGACTGCCGCCGTGCGCACCGTATACTCGGAAGCCGAGCGCGAGGAGATATTCCACCGGTTCTCGGTCCAGCGGCCGGAGCCGAGGGGCGAGCTGGAGCACACCAATCCGTTCACGCTGATCGTGGCCGTCGCGCTCTCCGCCCAGGCGACCGACGCTGGCGTCAACAAGGCAACGCGGGCGCTCTTCAAGGTGGCAGACACACCGGAAAAGATGCTGGCGCTCGGGGAGGGACGCCTCCGCGACTACATCAAGACGATTGGCCTTTACCGCAACAAGGCTAAGAACGTCATGGCGCTTTCGCAGATGCTGATCGACGAATTCGCCGGCCAGGTGCCGCAGACCCGCGATGAGCTCGTGCGTTTGCCGGGCGTGGGCCGCAAGACCGCCAATGTGGTTTTATCGATGGCCTTCGGTCAGGCAACCATTGCGGTGGATACGCACATCTTCCGGATCGCGAACCGCATCAAGCTGGCGCCGGGAAAGACGCCGGATGAGGTGGAAGAGCGCCTGATGAAGGTAATCCCCAAGCACTATCTCTACCACGCCCATCACTGGCTGATCCTGCATGGCCGCTATACCTGCAAAGCTAGGCGGCCGGAATGCGAGCGCTGCATTATTGCCGATCTCTGCAAATCGCCGGAAAAGAGCTGCGATATACCGGCACCGCTGGTCGAGCTGCCGCCGCAGGTGATCGGTGAGGCCATCGAGTAGGGCACCATCCTCGATGGTCTACCGGCGAAAGCCCATATCCTTCTGGGAGACCAATTTATAAAGGTGCACCATCATGCCTGCTGCAAAGAGCGGCGTCAGCAAGTTGAGGATGGGGATCGCCAGAAAAACGGCGATCACGAGGCCGCCGAAAAAGACCGTCGACGCGTGCTTCGCCCTGAATAGCCGCGCCTCTTCCGGTGGACGGAAGCGCATCGCCGCAAATTCAAAAAACTCGCGCCCGAGCAGATAGCCGTTGACCAGGAAAAAGGCGATCAGGTTCACGCCCGGAATGAACAACAGGAGGAGCGCCACGATATTGCCGGCGATCACCACGCCCAGGAACTTAAGCGAACTGGCGATTGCCGGGCCGAGCGGCATCGCCGTGCCCGGGGCGTCTTCCGGATAGTCCCGTCTCTCCACGACTTCCGCCACGTCATCGAGAAACAAACCGGCGATCAGTGCGGTAACCGGTGACAACAGCAGCGCAAGCCCCAGCGCAAGACCAATGCTTGCAAGAATTGCGAAGACGAAACTCAGCCAACCCGCCCAATCCGGCACGTCGGGAAAGAAACCAGCTACCCAGGGAAACAGAAAGGTTATGAACAGGCTTCGAAGCAAGAACCAGAGGCCGACCAGAACCAGGATCGTAAGTCCCAGCACCTTCCAGAAAACCGAGCGGGTCTCCCGTGCGAAGAGATTGGCGAACGAAAGGCGCGCGGCATCAAGGATCATTCTTGGCATCTCCGTTGTGCCTGCGCATGTAGGAATCTCAACGTCTGACCGCAAGCGGAAATAAATTCATGCAAGAAGGGAAAACTTGTCTAAAATAACACACTAATATATAGTTTTAGATAACCGAGATAAACTGAACCTGACACGCAGCTTCCGGAAATAGTTGCAAACGGCAAGTCTCGCCATAGCGCATCCGAGAAATGCTTCTGGGAGGTCGGGGAGGCCGACGTGGAGGATTTTGTTCAGAAGCTTAGAAATTATGTGAAGTCCGGCACACCGGCTGAGCGGCGGATCGCAAAATACTTCACCGAGCACCTGAATGACCTTCCTTTCGAGACTGCCGCCTCCGTCGCCGATCGTCTTGACCTTAGCCCGATGACGGTGGGCCGATTTCTGCGCGCGCTCGGCTACCAAGGCCTCGACAGCGTCAAGGTCCATTTTCGCGAAACCGCCGTCACCTCTCCTACCCAGCTTCAAACATCCCTCAGCGAGTTGCAGACCGATGCCTCGGACGGAAAGCCGCTTGCGCTGCTCGTCACCGAGCAGATCCAGGCGCTGCATCACCTCTACCATCTGACCGCACAGACGCACTGGTCCGAAGCTGTCGCGATGATCGGGGCGGCGCGTGAGGTTTTCATTGCGACGCATGTGCGCCTCGCCGGCATCGCGGCGCACTTTGCGCAGCGGCTGATACGCTCCCGCGATGGCGTCCATGCGCTGGACGGTTCAGGAAGCCGTTTCGCGGAGCTCTTCGCACGTCAAAGCGGCGAGGGCGCTCTTCTGATTATCGTCGATTGCCGCCGCTTCGGCAGAGCGCGCCTTTTGGCAAGGACGGCTCGGCGCTTCGGTTACAAGGTCGTGCTGATCGCCACTGAAAACAACGATTGGCTGCCGGATCAGACCAACATTATGCTGACATTACCGCCTGCCCGCTCGCCTGATGACGATAACCTTCCTCCGCTCGTCGCTCTGCTCGACTGTTTGTCGGAATCCGTCATCATAGCGGCGGGTGAAGAGGCCATCGAGCGCAGCCGCCGGATGCTGGAATTCGGAACGATTCTCGGAGAAAGCGGCAGCCACTAGGGTCAGGACCTAGCTCATCGTTTCCAGTTCGGCCCGGTGGCGGTACATGGCGAGGAACCGCCGGTATTCACGGTCGTACATCGCCTGTTTCGCCCCATCCGGCACCCGCTCCTCGCCGCCCGGATACATTGCACAGCCGGCCGCCGCGAGGTCCTTGTGCAAGCCGCAGGCCACGGAGGCCGCGATCGCGGTGCCCAGCAAGACGGCCTCGTTCATCTTCGGCACCACGACTTTGCAGCCCGTCGCATCCGAATAAAGCTCCATCAGTACCGGGTTTTTCACATGCCCGCCCGCCATATGCAGCGTGTCGGGCGCGTAGCCATATTCCTTCATCTTTTCGAGAATATGCCGGGTTCCAAGCGCAATGCTGACAGCGGTGCGCCAATAAAGCGCGCAAAGCCCATCGAACGAGGTATCGAGGGTCATGCCGCTGATGACGCCAACGCCGTGCGGATCGGCAAGCGGCGAGCGGTTGCCGTGGAAATCCGGCAGCACGAAGATACGCGCGCCGAACGCGTTCCCCTCTTCGGCGCGCAGTTGCGCAATGCGAGACACGATCTTCTGATGCAAGGCCGCTGTCGGCTCGCCGCCTGCCGCATGCATGCGGACGATATGGTCGAGCAGCGCCCCCGTCGCAGATTGGCCGGCCTCGACAAGCCACAGTTTCCTGAAGACCGCCTCGTAATAAGGCCCCCACATCCCGTGGCTTGGCTTGGGTTCGCGCGAGAACGAGACGATGCAGCTCGAGGTCCCCGCGATGAGCGCGAGTTGATGCTCCAGCCTTGACGGATCGCCCGCATATCCCGCAAGCGCGCCCAGCGCGCCCGCATAAGCGTCAATCATGCCCGCCGAAACGTGGCAATCCGTCGTGAGTCCGAGAGCCGATGCGGCTTCCTCCGTGAGCGTGCCGACGCTTTCGCCAACTGGCGTCGTCCTGTCAGGCAGGCGACCGCGCTCCTGCAGGTCTTCCAAGCCGATCTGCTTCAGAAAGTCCTGCTGCCAACCCGTTTCAGTGTGCGCAAGATAGTTCCACTTCGCCGTCAGTGTGCAGCGCGAGCGCGCGAGCGAGCCGGTTGCCTTCCAGGTCATGAAATCCGCGAGATCGAAGAAATAGCCCGCTTTCATCCAGGTGCCGGGCAGCTGTTTCTTCAGCCACATCAGCTTCGGCATTTCCATTTCCGGTGACATGAAGTGTCCGGAATGCTCGAGAACCGCATGCGCGGTTGCCGTGCAGAAATCGGCCTCTTTCAGCGCTCGATGGTCGAGCCAGACAATCGTGTCGAAGCGTCGTTCCCCACCGGTCGAAACGCTGATCTGCGCGCCATAGACATCGCGGACGACCAGCGAGCATGTGGCGTCGAAACCGATTGCACCGACTGACGCAGGCGACACGCCCGATTCACCCATCGCTTTGCGAACGGCAATGCAGGCTGCGGACCAGATGTCTTCGGAATCGTGTTCGGCGTGGTTTTCGCGCGGCCGGTTCATGATGATCGGATGTTCAGCCTTGCCCAGCAGGCGGCCGTGAGCGTCGAAGACGCCGGCCCGCGCGCTGCCGGTGCCGACATCCACCGCAACCACATGATCATGCATCAAGGATGTGCCCCATCCAGGTTTCGTTTCTGGATAAGGTGTATCAAATCCGGCATTGCGTCAAACACGCATTCAGGAGAAAGCCTATCGAGTTCAGCACGATAACCGGCAAAATTGGCATGCGAGCCGCCGGTAAAGGCAAAAACTGTCATGCCCGCAGCCTTGGCGGCCTCGACGCCCGCCGGGCTATCCTCGATCACAATGCAATTCTTCGGATCGACATGCATTTCGCGCGCCGCATGTAAGAACAGATCCGGCGCCGGCTTGCCATTCTTCACCATCGACGCGCTGAAGATGTTCGGCAGCTTGTTGATGAGCCCGGTGACGGTGAGCGACAACCGGATGCGCTCGACCTGGCTCGACGAGGCAACGCAGCACGGGATGCTGAGCGCGTCGATCGCCGCGCCTACGCCGTCGATCGGCTTCAGTTCGCGCCGGAACCGCGCATAGAGATCAGTACGGATTTGTTCCAGAAATTCATTTCCGGCATGGACCTGATACTGACTCTTCATCGTCTCAATGACGGTGGCTAGGCTCTTGCCGAGGAAGCGACCATAGACCTCTTCTTCGGTGATCTGCACACCGAGATCGTTCATCGCCTTGACGAGAACGCTGACCGAAATCGGTTCGCTATCAACGAGAACGCCGTCGCAATCGAAGATGACTAGGCGCGTTTCATCATCAGCCATGAAAGACCAACCAGGTTTCGGTTCGGATGCAATCACCCCGCCTGTATGCGAGGGCGGATCGACGGCGGCAGAACTGCCGCCACGTTGATTTCCTACACTGCAAGTTTGCCGTCGAGATAGAGATGCAACGTCTCGCGCGTGCCCTTTTCCCACAGCGTTTTCAGGGCGTGTGCGAAGCGTTTGCGGAAGAGCTCGGATTTGGCGACTTCGCCGAAGATGTCGTCGAACACCAGGAAGGCCATCGGATCGTCCTTGGCCTTGAGCGCTGCCGCATGGAGACGGTCCGCGCTGGCGTCGTTGAAAACGATCTCCTTGCCACTGTCCGTCTTGCCCGCGAAATAGCGGCACCACAAAGCCGAAACCAGCGACAGTCCAACCACATCCTTACCCTGCCGCAGATTGTCAAGCGTCGAAGGCAGGATGAACTTCGGCTGACGGTTCGATCCGTCCTGCGCCAGACGCGGGATCGTATCGGCGATCTTCGGGTTGAGAAGGCGACGTTCGATCAATGCGAAATAGTCCTTGAGGGATGTACTCGGAACCGGCGGAACGATGGGGATGATCTCGTCGTTCTCGAGCTTGGCTAGGAAGGCGCGGATCAGCGGGTCTTCCATCGAGTCGTGAACGAAATGGATGTCCATTAGCGCTGCCGGATAGGCAATCGCCGCATGGCCACCATTCAGGATGCGGATCTTCATATGCTCGTAGGGCGTAACGTCCGGCACGAAGGTGACGCCAGCCTTTTCGAGTGCCGGCCGGCCAGCTGTGAACTTGTCCTCCAAAACCCACTGCTTGAATTCTTCGCAATAGACCGGCCAGTTGTCCTCGATGCCGAAGGCGTCCTTCAGCAGATCGATCTCGCGCTGCCCCGTCGCCGGCGTGATGCGGTCGACCATCGCATTCGGGAAAGCGATGTTTGCCTTGATCCATACCGCGAAGGCCGGATCGGAAAGCTCCGCCGTTCCCACGACGGCGTTTGCGGTCACCACACCGTTGTGCGGAATGTTGTCGCACGACATCACCGTAAAGGGCCCGATGCCCTTTTCCTTGCGGGCCTTAAGACCGGCAACGATCAGGCCGAAGACGGTCTTCGGCTCGGAGGGGTTCTGCCCGTCCGCGACGATCGCCGGATGGCGCGGATTAAACTTGCCCGAGGCGTCGATGAAATAGCCGCCTTCGGTGATCGTCATCGAAACAATGCGGATTGCAGGATCGGCGAGCTTGGCGATGATCGCTTTGGCATCACCGACCGGCAGAATGTCGACCATCGGGCCGGTGACACGCGCAGCTGTCCTGTTATTATCCTGCTCGACCACCGTCGTCAGAAAGTCCTGCGCGGCAAGCTTCTCGCGCATTGCCGCATCCGACGGCAGCATGCCGGCGCCGATGATTGCCCAGTCGTGGTCCTGACCCTGGTTGAAAAGATCGTCGAGATAGATCGCCTGATGGGCGCGGTGGAAATTGCCGACGCCGAAGTGCAGGATGCCTGCCTTGAGCGAGGCTCGGCCATAAGCCGGGATGGCCGCCGTCTTGGCGGCATCAGGGAGCGTCGCCAGCGATATTTTCGTCATGTTTCAGTCCTCTTGAGGTCTCGCGAGGCGGATTCAGCCGCCCTGCTCTCGGCAAACCGGACGCCCCGCCCGGCCTTCGCCTTAGATGGCAAGACCACTCTCGTTGAATTTGTGGACGCGCGCCTTGTCCGGCGTCAGGTAGACAATGTCGCCGGCACGCGCCGCGAAATCGCCGCCACCGCGCGCCGTCACCGATCCGATCCCATCGACGTCGATATACAGGAAAGTGTCGGAGCCGAGATGCTCGGCGACGACGACCCTGCCTTTCCAGTCGCCGCTTTCCGTCGAGAGCAGCACATGTTCCGGACGTACGCCGATCGTATGCGCGTTCAGCGCGGCCGCGTTCTTACCGGTGATGAAGTTCATCTTCGGCGAGCCGATGAAGCCGGCGACGAAAAGATTACGGGGGGTCTTGTAGAGCTCCAGCGGCGAGCCGACCTGTTCGATATTGCCGCGGTTCAGGACGACAATCTTGTCCGCCATGGTCATGGCCTCGACCTGGTCGTGGGTGACATAGACCATCGTCGTCTTCAGTTGCTGGTGCAGCTCGCTGATTTCGATGCGCATGTTGACGCGAAGAGCAGCATCGAGGTTCGACAGCGGCTCGTCGAAAAGGAAGGCGGACGGCTGGCGTACAATTGCCCGCCCGATCGCGACACGCTGCCGCTGACCGCCGGAAAGCTGGCGCGGCTTGCGCTCCAGATAATCCGTCAGGTTCAGGACGCGTGCGGCTTCGCCGACCTTCTTGTCGATCTCGGCCTTGTCCATGCCCGCCATTTTGAGAGGAAAGGCAATGTTGTTGCGGACGCTCATGTGCGGATAAAGCGCGTAGGATTGGAACACCATCGCAAGACCGCGTTCGGACGGCGCCTTTTCGGTCGCTTCCTTGCCGTCGATAATGATCTTGCCGCCGGTGACATCCTCCAGCCCGGCAATCAGCCGCAGCAACGTGGATTTGCCGCAACCCGACGGGCCGACGAAGACGACGAATTCGCCGTCCTTGATTTCGAGATCGATCGAAGGGATGACCTTGGCATCGCCGAAGACCTTCGAAACTTTCTGAAGGGTAATGCTGCCCATGTTTGTCTCCCTGTCGTCTTATTTCACCGCGCCGAAGGTCAGGCCGCGGACCAGTTGTTTTTGCGAGAACCAGCCAAGGATCAGGATCGGCGCGATCGCCATTGTCGATGCTGCCGAAAGCTTGGCGTAAAACAGGCCTTCCGGGCTGGAATAGGAAGCGATGAACGCCGTCAGCGGCGCCGCTTTCGAGGCGCTGAGGTTCAGCGTCCAGAACGCTTCGTTCCAGGCCAGGATGATGTTGAGCAGCAGCGTCGAGGCGATGCCCGGCACTGCCATCGGCGTCAAAACGTAGATGATCTCCTTGGCGAGTGACGCCCCGTCCATACGGGCAGCCTCGAGGATCTCGCCGGGGATTTCCTTGAAATAGGTATAAAGCATCCAGACGATGATCGGCAGGTTGATCAGCGTCAGGATGATCACCAGGCCAATGCGGCTGTCGAGGAGGCCGGAATTGCGGAACATCAGATAGATCGGAATAAGGGCGCCGACCGGCGGCATCATCTTCGTCGATAGCATCCACATCAACACGTCTTTGGTGCGCTTGGTCGGCGAGAAAGCCATGGCCCAGGCGGCCGGGATCGCAATGAGGAGACCGATGAGCGTCGAGCCGAAGGAGATGATCACCGAGTTCATGAAGTGGCTGAGGTAATTCGAGCGGCTCTGCACTTCCGCATAGCTCTCCGTCGTCCAGTGGAAGAAGAGGAACTGCGGCGGCGAGGCGATGGCATCCGCTTCCGTCTTGAAACTGGTCAGGAACGTCCAGAGGATGGGGAAGAAGATCAGGATGCCGAGCGCCCAGGCGATCGCCGTCATGATGAGCTTGCGTTGAGTGGTGACTTTTCTTGCCATCTCAAGCCTCCAGATTCTTGCCGACGAGGCGGACAAGGAAAAGCGCGACGATGTTTGCGAGGATGACCGCGACGATACCGCCCGCCGAAGCGCCACCGATATCGAACTGCAGAAGCGCCTGGGCATAGACGAGATAGGTGAGGTTGGTGCTCTGCGTGCCGGGGCCACCGTTGGTCGTGACCAGGATTTCAGCGAAGACCGAGAGCAGGAAGATCGTCTGGATCAGGATTACCACGGTGATAGCGCGGGCCATGTGCGGAAGGATGATATAGATGAATCGCGAAACCGCACCGGCACCGTCCATTTCCGCGGCTTCCTTCTGCTCTTCATCGAGCGACTGCAGCGCTGTGAGCAGGATAAGCGTTGCGAAGGGTAGCCACTGCCAGGCGACGATCAGGATGATGGAAAAGAGCGGCGCTTGCGCCAGCCAGTCGTAGGGCTGCAGACCGATCGCCTTGGCGATATACGCAAAGAGCCCGTTGACAGGGTTCATGAACATGTTTTTCCACACGAGAGCCGCAACCGTCGGCATGACGAAGAACGGCGCAATCACCAGGATGCGCACGATGCCCTGGCCGTAGATCTGCTGGTCGAGAAGGAGCGCAAAACCGATGCCCCCGACAACGGTGATGATCAGCACGCCGAGAACAAGCAACAACGTGTTGACCAGCGCCGAGAAGAAAGCCGGATCCGTCAGGAAGTATTGGTAGTTGAGGAACCCGACGAAGGTCTCCATGCCCGGGCTGAGCAGATTGTAGTTCAGAAGCGAGAAGTAGATGGTCATCACGAGCGGAACGATCATCCAGGCGAAGAGAAGCACGACGGCGGGAGCCATCATCAGGCGCGCTGCGGAGCGGGTGTGTAACGTTGCCATGGCAATTACCGATCCTGACTTAAGGGGCGAACGGCTGCAGGGCAGCTGAGAAAAAAGAGGCCGCCGACGCAATTCGGGCAATTCGGCGGCCTAGGTTGAGCGGGACGTCAACGATCCCTACCCGTCTCAGGAGGTTATTATTTGATATAACCAGCCTTGGTCATTTCGCGGGTCGCCAGCTGCTGGGCGCTCTGCAGGGCTTGGTCCACGGACACCTGGCCGGCAAGAGCAGCCGAGAACTGCTGGCCGACGGCCGTGCCGATACCCTGGAATTCCGGGATTGCCACGAACTGGACGCCTACATAGGGAACCGGCTTGACGGTCGGCTTGGTCGGATCCGCGGAGTTGATGCTGTCGAGCGTCATCTTCGCGAACGGAGCAGCCTTCTGGTATTCCGGATTGCTGTAGAGCGAGGTGCGCGTGCCGGGAGGTGCGTTCAGCCAGCCATCCTTTTCGGCGACGAGGTTCGTGTAGTCCTTGCTGGTTGCCCAAGCGATGAACTTCTCTGCAGCTTCAGACTTCTGCGAGCCTGCCGGGATGGCGAGGTTCCAGGCCCAGAGCCAGTTGCCGCGCTTGCCGAGGCCCTTGTCCGGAGCCAGTGCGAAGCCGACCTTGTCAGCCACCTTGGATTCCTTCGGGTTGCTGACGAAGGAGGCTGCAACGGTTGCGTCGATCCACATGCCGCACTTGCCGGTCTGGAAGAGCGCCAGGTTTTCGTTGAAGCCGTTCGAAGAAGCACCCGGAGGGCCGGCTTCCTTCATCAGGTTGACGTAGAAATTCAGCGCGTCCTTCCACTCGGGCTGGTCGAACTGCGGCTTCCACTGCTCGTCGAACCAGCGGGCGCCGAAGGAGTTCGACATAGCCGTCAGGAAGGCCATGTTTTCACCCCAGCCAGCCTTGCCGCGCAGGCAGATGCCGTAGATTTCCTTATCCTTGTCGGTGATCTTCTTCGCAGCGTCCGCGATGAAGTCCCAGGTCGGCGCGTCGGGCATCTTCAGGCCGGCGGCGTCGAAGAGATCCTTGCGGTACATGACCATGGAGCTTTCGCCATAGAACGGAGCCGCATAGAGCTTGCCATCCTGGCTGATGCCGCTGCGGATTGCTGGCAGCAGGTCGTCCACGTCATAGCTCGCGCCGAGATTGTCGAGCGGCAGGAGCCAGCCCTGCTTTGCCCAGATCGGAACTTCGTAGGTGCCGATCGTCAGCACGTCATACTGACCGCCCTTGGTCGCAATGTCGGTCGTAACCTTCTGGCGCAGGACGTTTTCTTCGAGGGTTACCCACTCGAGATCAATATCGGGGTTCTTTTTCTTGAAGTCGTCCGTCAGCTTCTGCATCCGGATCATGTCGCCGTTGTTGACGGTCGCGATCGTCAGCGTTTCGGCCGAAGCAATCCCCGCAAACGCCAGAGCTGAGCAGGCGCCCAGCAGTAATGTTCTCAATGTCATATCTTCCTCCCAGAAGATGAGTGTGAGCATTCGCTTTGCCCATGAGCAATTACTCACCAGAGAACGTCAAATGTCAATTGGGAATCGTTGCTGCGATCGCTAACGAAAAGCGCAGTGCTTTGATTCAAAAGGGAAATAATTTTTGCTCAGGCGTTGAGCAAAAACTCAGCAGCCTCTTCATCAGTGATCAGGGCGTTGACTTGACGCCCGACGACGGCGGCTCTGATCGCCTGGAACTTCCGCTTGCCTTTGGCAATTCCGATGACGGTCGACGTCTCGCGCGAAGGAATGGGCGCCGAAGCAACGCGTTCGTTGATCGGATTGTCAAGCAGTTTGCCGTTCCCGTCGAAAATCCAGCCGCAGATCTCGCCGACTGCTCCTTCGCGCATCAACTCGATCATCTCGTCCTTCGCGAGGAAGCCGTCGACGCAAAGGGGACCGTCCGTGCCGAGTTCGCCGATACCGACGAAGGTGACGTCCGCCTGGGCGCTGATTTTCAGGGTCGAGCGCACCAGTTGCTGACCGTGGAGCAACTCGCGCTCCTCGGCCGAAGACGCGAGCACCGGCAGCGGCATTGGAAAATGCCGGGCCTTCACCGCATCCGCCATGCTGAAGATGACGTTGTAATAGGCGGCCGAACCATCCGGCGTGATATTGCCCGTC